>NZ_JANPLK010000022.1 GCF_031426495.1 Gemmatimonas sp.
CCCAACGCGATCTCGATCGGGTCGCCCACGAAGTGAATACGCGTCCGCGAAAAACCCTCGGCTTCCGCACGCCGGCAGCTATCTTCGCTGAGAGCGTTGCACCGACTCGTTGAATCCGCCTCATATAGTGTTCAGAGTCGAGCGAACTTCAGTCCACAGTGTCGAGCGTATTTCGTGGAGCGCATCGACAGGTCGTGCTGATTTCTCGCACCGACCCACAACGAAAAAGGCGGGCGACTTTCGTCGCCCGCCTTTCCGTTACTGCTGACGTCAAGCTTAGTGCTTGGTCGTGTCGGCGGCCGGAGCAGCCGGGGCGGCCATCGCGGCCGAGTCAGCCGGCGGCGGCGTCATCGCGGCCGAATCCATGGCCGGGGCGGCAGCGGCCGGAGCAGCGGCGGCCGAATCAGCGGCCGGGGCCTCTTCCTTGGCGGAGCAGGCGGCGAGCACGAGTGCAGCAGCGACGAGAGCGATGCGCTTCATAGTGGAGGACTCCATACGGTGCGGTGGTTGCGCCGTGCGTCCTGAAAAGCGCACGGCCCCCCCGGCAGAACGCCGACGGGGATCTAGCGAACACAAGTTATGGCTCCGTGCTCAGCTGTCAAGGGTCACACCGCAACGACCGCAGTGTTCCGAGTGAGGCCAAGCGTTTGTGACACAACGGTTTCCTTCGTGTTGGGGCGCACGCCGGCCGGGCGCTAAAGGGCCGTGGCGCGAGCTCCTCCCTGCCCTTACCCTTCCGCCGTGCTCATCGTCCTCGTCGCCATCGCCGTCACGGCATTCGGCATCCTAGTCCTCGGGTGGGTGGTCTACCCGTCCAGAACTGCGAAAGCAGCTGGTGTGGGCGCTGGCGAGAACTCGTCCAATGCGGCGGGCTTGGTCGCCACACCGATCAGCGTCATCCTCGCCACGCGCGAATCCGACGAGGCGATTCTGCGGCGCATCGAGGATCTGCGAGGCGGAGATTATCCGTCGCACCTGATGGAGATCGTGGTCGCGCTCGACGCGACACGCTCGAGCGGGTTGGACACTCTGCAGGAAAAGCTGTCGCTCGGGACCCGAGCCGTGCACGGCGCCGTCGCCGGAAAGTCCTCAGCACTGAACGCCGGCGTTGCGGCGGCGACGCACGAGTATCTGCTCTTCGTGGATACGGCGCAGTCATTCGAACGAGACGCCATCACGAAACTCGTGACCGCTGTCGGAACAGACGGCTGGGGCGCGATGACGGCAACGCTCGCGCCTACCAGTGGCGACGCCCTCATGGATCGCTATTGGGCACGCGAGCTCGCCATTCGACTCGGCCAGGCCAGGCGACACAGCATCATCTGCGTGACCGGATGCGCGTACGTCATGCATCGACGATTCTGGCGCGAAATGCCTGCCGGACTTATTTGCGACGACCTCTGGAGCACCTACTCCGTTGTCACGAATGGAGGTCGCGTCGGCATTGTTACGGCGGCTCGAGTCACCGATCCGCGGCGCTTCACGCGGGACGACGAGTACGCAAGGCGACTGCGCACCATGACCGGTATGCTGCAGTTCGTTCGCTGGTTTCCGGCGGTGTTGAGCCCGCGAAGGAACCCGATGTGGAAAGACTTCCTGCTACATAAGCTGACGCGTCCCGCCACGCCGGTGCTGTTGCTCATCGGCGGTGTCGCCACATGGGGCGCGATCATGCTGGCGAGCCCCGTCACGGCGTGGACACTGCTCGCCACCGGAGTGGCCACCATCGCGCTCGTCTGGCTCCTCGCCACACTCGCGCCCGGGCGCCTCGGACAGAAGGCGAAAGGTCTGCTGTTCGCACAGCGTTTGCTCGTGATGCCGCTCTATGCAATTGCCCGGGCGGCACGGGCCGATTGGGACGTCTGGAAACCGCACCGGTAGCAAAAGCGCGGGAACCAAGGTCCCGCGGCAGGTGCTAACCATGATACGTCCTGTTCCTGACTCACTGAGGTTTTGTGTCCAGACTCCCCGAGACCCTCGGCGCTCTCAAGCGCTCCGGCTACGCCACAAATCGCCCGAAGTCCGTCAAAGACGAGATTCGGCGTAACCTGATCGTTCGCCTGCAGTCTGGCGGCCCGCTTTTCCGCGGCGTGCTTGGCTACGAAGACACCGTGATGCCTCAGATCGTGAACGCGCTCCTCGCGCGCCACAACTTCATCCTGCTCGGCTTGCGCGGCCAGGCGAAGTCGCGCATCCTGCGCGCGCTGGTCACGCTGCTCGACGAACAGATGCCCGTCGTGGCCGGCAGCGAAGTGAATGACGATCCGTTCGCGCCGATCTCGAAGTACGCCAAGCAACTCATCCAGGAGCACGGCGACGAGACCCCGATCGGTTGGGTGTCGCGTGACCAGCGCTATGTCGAGAAGCTCGCGACGCCCGATGCGACCATCGCCGACATCATCGGCGACGTGGACCCCATCAAGGCCGCGCGCGGTGGACACATCCTCGGTGACGAGCTCACGATCCATTACGGCATGCTGCCGCGCGCCAACCGCGGCATCTTCGCGCTGAACGAGCTCCCCGACCTCGCCGGCAAGGTGCAGGTCGGCCTGTTCAACATCATGCAGGAAGGCGACGTGCAGATCAAAGGCTACCCGGTGCGTCTCGCACTTGATGTCCTGCTCTGCTTCACCGCCAATCCGGAAGACTACACGGCTCGCGGCAAGATCATCACGCCGCTCAAGGACCGCATCGGCAGCGAAATCATCACGCACTATCCCGAGAGCGTTGAACTCGGCGTCGAGATTACGCGTCAGGAAGCGTGGACGAAGCGTTCCGACGGCGTGCAGATCCGCGTCCCCGACTTGATCGAGGAAGTGGTGGAGCGCATCGCCTTCGAAGCGCGCGACGACAAGCGCATCGACAAGCGTTCCGGCGTGTCACAGCGCATGCCGATCACCGCGATGGAGAACGTGGTCTCGAACGCCGAACAGCGCGCGCTGCGCAACGGTGACAGCGAAGCCGTGCCGCGCGTGGCCGACGTGTACGCCGCCCTGCCCGCCATCACCGGCAAGATCGAGCTCGAGTACGAAGGGGAACTCGTCGGTGGCGCCACGATCGCCAAGGATCTCATCCGTCGCGCCTGCGACGCCACGCTGCGTGAACGCGCCGGAGATATCGACGCCGAAGACGTGATCATGTGGTTCGACGGCGGTGGCGCACTGCAGGTGGCCGACGAAATCGCGATGGATCTCGTGCGCCAGGGTTTCGAAACTGTCCCGAGTCTCGTGCAGACGGTGATCGCGCTCGGACTCGCCAAGAAAGGCGACGATGCGATGATCGTCGTGGCCTGCGAACTGGTCCTCGAAGCGCTGGTAGCGCGGAGGAAGATTTCGCGATCGGACGAAGGGAAGTACGGGAAGGCCGAGCGCGAATCGCGCCGACCGAAGGGACAGCAGGACTATTTCGGCTGAACTGCGAACTGCCCAGACGCTCAGTGATCTGAACTCAGAACTCTGATCGGTATAGTGTTCAGCATTCAGCCAACAACAGTCCACAGTGCCGAGCGGGTTTCATGGATCTGACGATTCATGAGGCCTTTGCTCGGCACTCGCTGTTTGGGCCCACCGCCCCCGCGGCCCCACGCGCAGTAAGGAAATTCTCGCAACTGAGCACTGTATCTGCTGGACTCTGACCACTATACCCAGTCTGACGCCTGAACTCCGACCACTGAAAACTGGCTACTGGGCTGTCCGTTGATCCCGCGTTAAGGACAACACGCTGACCTTCCCCTGCGTAGATCGGTGACCCGCCCGTTCCTTACGCACTCCCCGTGATGCCCTCTGTTCCTCTCCGCTCGAAACTGCTGAGTCTGGCTGCCTGTGCCCTAGGGTTCGGTGACGCCAGCGTCGCCCACGCCCAAACCAAGGCTGACTCGTCCGCTCGCCGGGACAGTATTGCGCGCACCCTCGCCCCGTTCGCCGTGCGCGCCACGCGCAGCACGCAGTCGTCGTTTACGTCGCCGCTGGCGATCACGCACATCGACAAGTCGCAGTTTTCGGCCAAGTCGGGTTTCGGCCTCAACGACGCCCTCGGCAATGTGCCCGGTGTCCTCGTGCAGTCTCGTTACGGCACCAGTGACGTGCGAATCGCCATCCGTGGCTTCGGCGCGCGCGGCGCGGGCGACCGCAGCAACGCCGGCACGTCGCGTGGCGTGCGCGTGTTGCTGGACGGCATGCCGGAAACCGAGCCGGATGGACGCACGTCGTTCGATAACATCGATCTTGCTTCGGCCGAGGGGATCGACGTCATCCGCTCGAACGCGAGCGCGCTGTGGGGCAACGCGGCGGGCGGCGTGATCAGCGTGTCCACCGTACCCGTAATCGATCGTCCATTCGCGACCATGCAGTATCAGAGCGGGAGCTACGGCCTGCAGCGCTACATCGCGCAGACGGGCACTCCCATTGGCACCAGGGGCGGCGTGGCCTACGCCACGTTCGTGAACACGAATTTCGACGGCTGGCGCGTGAACTCCGACGCGCGTCGCGTGCTGCTGAACACCGGCATCGTGGCTCCGGTGGGCGACAAGACGCAGATGCGCATTCACCTGCTCGGCGCCAACAATCTCTTCCACGTTCCCGGCCCGCTCTCGGCCGATGAAGTGGCAGCGAACCCGCGTCAGGCCAACACCACCTACAACGGTCGCGATGAACGTCGCTACAACCGTCTCGCCCGGCTCGGCGCCAGCGTGGAGCATGCCATCGACGACAAGTCGAGCGTGTCGGTGGTGGCGTACATCAATCCGAAGTATCTCCAGCGTTCCGAGCGCGGCACCTTCCGTGATTTCACGCGATATCATGGCGGCGCCAACGCCGCGTATACCCGGCAGGATGTGGTGTCACCCACGTTCACGAATCGCTTCACCGCCGGACTCGATCAGGCGTACCAGGACGGCGCCGTGCTGTTCTACTCGTTGAGCGCGACCAACGGTCGCGGCACCACGCTGCGCGACAACAAGAAGGAAGGCGCCTACAACAGCGGCATCTTCCTCGAAGACGAGCTCACGCTGAACGACAAGGTCGGCATCACGCTCGGTCTGCGCGGCGACGCGATTTCATACTACTACAAGAACTACCTGAATCCGAAAACCGACGCGAGCCGCACTTTCTCACAACTCACGCCGAAAGTCGGCGCGTCGTGGCGCGTGTCGAAAACGCATACGCTGTACGCGAACGTGGGCGGCGGTGTCGAAGCGCCCGCCGGCAACGAGACGGATCCCGCCGGTACCTTTGGACAAGACACCGTCACCGCGCTCAATCCGCTGCTCGAGCCGATCCGTTCGTACACATACGAAGTGGGCACCAAGCAGATCTTCATGGTCGGTGATGGCTCTGGTGTGCTGAGCAGCGTGTCGTACGACGCCGCCGCGTACGTCACCAATGTGCGCAACGAAATCGTGCCGTATCGCGGTGGACGCTTCTACTTCATGGCCGGCCGCGCACGTCGCACCGGCGCCGAAATCGCCGTGACCGCACTCGCCAAGGGCGACCTCCGTTTCGAGAACTCCCTCACGCTCTCGCGCAACACGTACACCCAGTACGTGATCGACTCCGTCCACTATGGCAAGGCCGGCGCGAAGGCCGACTACAGCGGCAATCGCATCGTCGGGATCCCCGACTGGTTCTATGGTTCCAACGCCACCTGGGCACCCTCCAAGGCGCCCCTCGGTCTCGCTGCGCAATTCGGTGTACAAGGCACCGGCGGCTACTGGGCCGACGATGCCAACGCGGTGCGCGTGACGGAGTCGCACATTGTCAGCGCCAGCCTGCGCGCCGATCGCCTCCTGCTGGTCGGCGATGCCACGGTGAAGGGCTTCCTCACGGTCGAGAATCTCGGCGACCGCCGCTTCATCGGCTCGGCCTTCTTGAACCCCGATATCGTGAATGGAAAAGCGCTGGCGTTCGAGCCGGGAATGCCGAGGACGGTGATGCTTTCCTTCTCGGTTACTCGCGGGCGCTGAAGGCTCGACGGGGAAATCGCGGATCAGTACTCAGTGTTCTGAGTACAGGCATCAGACTTGGGCGGATTCAACCAGTGAGTGCAACAGGGCGTAGTTGCACACACTCACTGGAGCAACGAGATGGTGGAGCGAGGTCGACCGGGGCTATCGAGGGCGGAGAAGAACGTGGTGTGGGTGCAGTATCGGGCGGGAGCGTCGTTTGCCGCGATTGGCCGGGCCTTGGGCCACACACGCAACTCGATCTACGCGTTTGTGCGGGCGCAGGGTGGCGTAGCACCGGTCGTGCGACGACGGGCGTGTAGCGCCCTCACGGCGGATGAGCGCGAGGATATTTCCCGGGGCGTCGCGGCGAGCGAGAGCGTACGTGCCATCGCCTGCAGATTAGGGCGGGCACCGTCGACGATCAGTCGCGAGATTAAGCGGAATGGAGGAGCTGCTCGATATCGCGCTCGTGACGCCGAGGATCGCGCATGGCGCACCGCCCGTCGCCCGAAGCCCGCATGGCTGGCGATCAATGCGCCCCTACAACGTCTGGTCGATGCGAAGCTTCGTTTGCGGTGGTCCCCGGCTCAAATCACGGGCTGGCTGCGCGTGACGTATCCCGACGATCCACAGTATCACGTGTCGCACGAAACGATCTATCGCAGCCTGTTCATGCAGGCCCGTGGCGCCCTCAAGCAAGAGCTGACCGCGCATCTGCGCACCCGGCGCCCGATGCGTCGGAGCAAGAAAGCGTGCAAAGAGGGCCAGTTGCGCGGGCAGATCGTCGATGCGGTGTCGATCGCGGATCGGCCGGCCAGCATCGAGGATCGGGCCATTCCTGGCCACTGGGAAGGCGACTTGATCTCTGGCGCGAAGAACAGCCACATCGCGACCCTCGTCGAGCGAACGTCGCGCTATGTGCATCTCGTGCGCGTCACGAACAAGTCCACCACGGAAGTCGTCAGCGCGCTCATTCGCGAAGTGCGGCGGCTCCCAGATGGCCTCATGGCGTCACTCACTTGGGATCGCGGTCACGAAATGTCCCAGCACCATCGCTTTTCGGTTGCCGCCGACGTCGCCGTGTACTTCTGTGATCCGAAAAGTCCATGGCAACGCGGGACCAACGAAAACACCAACGGACTTTTACGTCAGTACTTTCCCGATGGCACTGATTTGTCCGCGTATACCCAACGCGATCTCGATCGGGTCGCCCACGAAGTGAATACGCGTCCGCGAAAAACCCTCGGCTTCCGCACGCCGGCAGCTATCTTCGCTGAGAGCGTTGCACCGACTCGTTGAATCCGCC
>NZ_JANPLK010000023.1 GCF_031426495.1 Gemmatimonas sp.
ATCTGTGGCTGCCACACTGCTTTCATCGGTACTCACGCCGTGTCTCGCCGCGGCCCAGGATCGCTCGCAGTCGCGGTCGATGGTGTCGTCCAAACAGGGCGTGGTGGCCAGCGAGAGCGTGCTGGCGTCGCAGGTCGGCGCCTCTGTGCTGGAGCGCGGGGGCAATGCCATCGACGCCGCCGTGGCCATGAATGCGATGATGGGACTCATCGCACCGATGAACGACGGCATCGGCGGCGATCTGTTCGCGATCGTGTACGAGGCGAAATCGGGCAAGCTGTACGGGCTCAACGCGTCGGGCTGGGCGCCCAAGGCGCTCACGGTGGACCATCTGCGCGCCAAAGGACGCACCAGTATGCCGGCACGCGGGATCGACGCGGCGACGGTGCCCGGCGCCGTGAACGGATGGGAGAAGCTGCTTACCCGATTCGGCCGCAAGAAATTCGCCGAGGTGTTGGCGCAGCCGATTGCCTACGCTGAAGCCGGCTTCCCGGTGGGTGAAGTCGTGAGCGTGTTCTGGAAGGACAGCGAGAAGGTGTTGCGTGAAGACGCGGCCACCACGAAGACCTTTCTACCCGGCGGCCGCTTGCCGCAGTCGGGCGAGCTGTTTCGCAATCCGGAGCTCGCGTGGAGCTACCGCCAAATCGCGAGAGGCGGCGCGGCGGCATTCTACAAGGGGGCCGTGGCGGCCAAGTTGCTGGCGAGTAGCAAGAGTCACGGTGGCACGATGACGGCCGCCGACCTGGCGGAGTTCGACAGCGAATGGGTGGAGCCGATCTCTACGACGTATCGCGGGTGGACGGTGTACGAGTTGCCCCCCAACGGCCAGGGCATTGCCGCGCTTGAGATGCTGAATATCATGGAGACGTTTCCGCTCGCCTCGATGGGGCACAACTCGGTGCCGGCCTTGCATCACATGATCGAAGCGAAGAAGCTGGCGTATGCCGACATGCAGCAGTTCGACGGCGATCCGCGATTCGTGAAGATCCCGGTCGAGGCGATGCGCTCGAAGGCGTATGCGGCGGAGCGCGCGAAGCTGGTGAATGCGACGAAAGCCACCTGCAGTCCTGATGCCGGCATGCCCAACGGTACCGACAACGGTACCGACAACGGCACCACGTATCTGAGCGCGGTGGACAAGGAGGGGAACATGATTTCCCTGATCCAGAGCAACTACTCCACCGTGGGTTTCGGTGCCGGTATCACGGTGGCTGACGCCGGATTCGTGTGGCACAACCGCGGCGCCGGGTTCTCCTTCGATCCCGCCAGCGCCAACGTGCTCGCCGGTCGCAAGCGTCCGCTGCACACCATCATCCCGGCGTTCATGGAGAAGGGCGATACGCGGGTGGCGTTCGGCATCATGGGGGGCTGGAATCAGGCGCAGGCCCATGCCCAGTTCGTGTCGAACATCGCCGACTTCGGCCTGAACATTCAGGGGGCACTCGATGCGCCGCGCTTTTCGAAGGAAACGTTTCTCGGCTGCGACGTGAACTTCGAGTCACGCATCCCGGAACGTGTACTCAAGGCGCTGGCCGCGATGGGTCATGAGGTCGTGATGCGCGGTGACTACTCGAGCACGCGCATGGGCGCCGGTCAGGCCGTGATGCGCAATTTCACCACGGGGATCAACTCCGGCGCCTCGGATCCGCGCAAGGATGGGTCGGCGGTGTCGGAACTGCTGCCGGTTCGGCCGACCGCGCCGGCGGCTGCCGCGAAGCGCTAAACGCTCGCGCCGGATGCAGGCACAGCCGTGGCACTGATTGTGGGCGCTAAGTTCTCCATTTCGACGTTGCGCGTGACGGTGACAGCTACATTGTCCGTCATGATCACCGTGCCTACGTAAGCAGGGAGCGCCATTAGTGTCACCACATGCCGAACCGCCGCGGGACGAAGCGTCGCAGCTGGCGCGTCGGCTTGTCGCGCAGGAGCTGGTAGGGGCGAGCGGAAACGAAGCGGCGATGGTATCGCGGCTCGTGGAGCGGGTGTACCTCGGCCTCTCGCGATGGTTTGGGCCGTACGGCGCCCTCGCCCTGATGACGCGTGCGATCGCTCGGGCACGATCTGACCACCCACTCCTGGCCGGTGTCGTCGCCAGTGCGACCACTACGCCAACGGTGACTGGCTGGCCCAACGGATCAACGACCGAGTCGGCGGCCGCGTTAGCCGACGCCGCCGTCGCGCTCATCTCAACGCTGCACGCGTCGTTGGCGCGACTCATTGGAGACGACTTGGCCGAGACCCTGATCGCGCAGAGCGACACGGCGCAAAGCGACACGGCGCAAAGCGACGCGGCGCCGTCGCCAGTCCCCACGGAGATGCCTGTCTTCCCGAACTTGAGCGACGCATGACCGACGAATCAAATCGCAGCGAACTATCGGGAGGTGCGGGTTCGCTCGTGCGCACCATGCCGCCCGATCGACGCGGCCTGCACACCATTCCGACCGGCGTCGCCGGTCTCGACGCCGTGCTTGGTGGGGGGATTCCGCAGTATTCGTTCAACATGCTGGCCGGCGGACCCGGCGCCGGCAAGACGACGCTTGCCCAACAAATTCTGTTCGCGAATGCCTCGCGGGAGCGGCCGGCGTTGTACTTCACGGTGCTGGGTGAGCCGACCGTCAAGATGCTGCGCTATCAGCGCCAGTTCAGCTTCTTCAAGCCGGAGCTCGTGGGGAGCGCCGTGCACTACCTCAATCTCAGCGAAGAAGCGCTGTCTGGGGACCTGAACGCGGTGCTGGGTCGCATGACCGACGAAGTGGAACGGCTGAATCCCGGCATCATTGTCGTGGATTCGTTCCGCACCATTCAGCCCACGGCGAGCGCAAACCGCCGCCTTCCCGAGCCGTCAACGGCGGCCGACGCGATGGCGCTCGAACAGTTCGTCCAGCGGCTGGCCTTGCTCCTCGCGACGTGGGAAGTCACGTCGCTCTTGATCGGCGAGTACAACGAGCCGGAGCAGCGTCAGCCTCTGTTCACGATTGCCGACGGCATCCTGTGGCTCACGCAAGCGACCGATCGCAATTCGGTCGTGCGCAAGCTGCAGGCCGTAAAGGTGCGCGGACAGGCACAGATGCCAGGACTGCATACGTTCCGTATTACCCGCGATGGGTTGCAGGTGTTTCCGCGCATCCCCGAACAGCAGGCGGATCGCAGCCACGCTCGGCCCCGCGCGAGTTTCCGGGTTGCGACCGGTGTGCCAGGGCTCGACGACATGATGGGTGGTGGCATTCCGTCGGGCGATGCCGTGATGGTGGCCGGGCCGACCGGTACCGGCAAGTCCACCTTCGGCATGCAATTCGTGGCCGAAGGACTGCGACGGGGCGAGTCGGTCGTGGTCGCGGTGTTCGAAGAGTATCCCGAGGCGTATCTGGCGCGCCTGAGTGCCCACGACATCGACACCGACGCGATGGTTGCCTCGGGCAAGCTCGTCGTGTCGTATCTCCGTCCGCTCGACCTTTCGGTCGACGAAACGCTGGCTGACATTCTGATGAGTGTGCAGACGACTGGTGCCGTGCGCGTGGTCATCGACTCCCTCACCGGCTTCGAGATTGCGCTGGCCCCAACCTTTCGCGAAGACTTTCGCGAGTCGTTGTACCGACTGGTCGGCGCGCTCACGGCCACTGGCGTCACGGTGTTCATGATTCTCGAATCCATCTCGACCTCACCGGATGTTGGCTTCACGGGTGAGCGCGTGTCGTTCATCACCGACGATATCATCGTGCAGCGCTACGTCGAGGTCGACGGGACGCTGGCGAAAGTGGTGTCGGTCATCAAGATGCGAGGCAGTGCCCACAGCTCGGCGTTCCGTCGCTATCAGATCTCCGACAAAGGAGCGACGATTGGCGACCCCGTCACCGATATCGACGGCCTGCTCACGGGGAGTCCTACACGACGCGTGGTCGATTCATGAAGCCCGCGTGATCGAGCTCAAGGAGCTCCACCAGCTCCAGCAGCTCACCGAGCGTGTCCTGCTCAGTGCCCTGCGAGAACAGGACGCGGCGGATGCCGCTGAGAATAAGCGCGGCGACGCGCAGTTCCTGGCGGATGCCGGGCTCGAACTGAGTGCGTCGCTCGATCAGGAGTTGACGTACAGAGCGATTGCCAATCTCGTGCTGCCGCGTCGCGCGGCGTGGTGCATCGTCGATGTGATCGAATCCGAGGGTGTGCTGCGGCGTATCGCCGTGATCCATCCCGATCCGCTCAAGCATGCCGCCGCTCGCGCGCTCGTAGACTACTGGAGGCCAGCGGCCGACGACGTGATTGGGGTTCCCGCGTTGGAAGTCCCCCCGCGCACGATTGAACGCAGCGACCCTCGCATCATCGTGACGGCCGCCGAACGCACTCCCGATACGAGTCGCGTGGTCGAGTGGCTCGGCACCGGGCCGGTTTTGATTGTGCCGCTGCTCGCCGAGGATCGTTTGCTGGGCGCGATCACCTTCGTCGGGCTACAGCACTCCTCCCCCTTCACGGTCGATGAGATCGCGCACAGTGACGCGCTGGCCGCGCTTTGCGCTCAGGCACTCGCGGGTGCCCGGCGCTTCGCCACAGTTCATGAGACCTCGCTCATCGCTGAGGCGAGTCGCGCCGATGCCGAGGTAGCTCGTGAGGTGGCGGAGAGCGCGAACAGCGCAAAGGATGGTGCGATCGCGATGGTCAGCCACGAACTTCGTTCACCGCTCGGTGCGATCGCCAACAATATCCAGATCTTACAGCTCGAGATCTGCGGGCCGGTCACCACGTTGCAGCGGGCTGTCCTGGACCGCATCGCGACGAGCCATGCGCACGTCATGGCACTCGTGGATCAGTTGCTGGACCTGCAGCGTATTGCCGTCGGCAAGATGCACTTCGAGATGGCGCCGGTGTCCGTGGCGTCCGCCATCGTAGACGCCGCCGACATGGCCACGTGGCATTTCACGCGGGCGAACGTGCAGCTGGAGCTGGGGGTCGATGAGAGGCTGGGCGAGCTGCATACCGACCGTCGCAAGTTCACCCAGATCATCCTGAATCTGTTGGCGAACGCAGCCAAGTTCACGCCGACCGGAGGGCGGGTGCTCCTCTCCGCTGAGCGTCTCGACGCCGCGATCCGTGTACGGGTAAGCGACACGGGTATCGGCATCGCGGTGGATCATCACGAAGCGGTGTTCGAGCCGTTTGTGCAGGTACGCGACGCTGCCCACCTGCACTCCGGTGGCGCCGGCCTAGGCCTCGCGATCAGTCGGCAGTTCGCGCGGGGGCTCGGTGGTGACTTAACGGTCGAAAGTGCGCCCGGCGAGGGGAGCACGTTCACGCTCGCCATTCCGGATACCCGCCCCGAGGCCGTCGCCGACGGCACGAGCCTATAGCCGCAGGCGTCGAACAACGGCGTCCCTTTCGTACTCTGTAAGGGGACGCCGTTGTTCGCCAGCGAAGCTAGAGGACCTTCCGTCCCTGAATCACGCGCACCAGAATAACCACCACGGCGATGACGAGCAGGATATGGATGAGGCCGCCCATCGTGTAGGCGCTGACCATGCCGAGCAGCCAAAGCACGACGAGGATAATGGCGAGTGTCATGAGCATGGTGTGTTCCCGGTAGAGGTGGTCATTGTGTCCGGACCGGCGTACCCAAGTGTGGGTATGCCGCGCCGTTCGACTGTTCCTATCGCAATGCTGGTGCCAGCGACTCAGAATGTCGTGTCGTCCCCGAGCACATCGTGCGACCAGCGCAACATTCCGCCCGTCACCGACGCGACGCGGGTGAACCCAGCGGTCTTCAGTTGGCGCGCGGCGTCGGCACTGCGTTTCCCACTACCGCAGATTACGACCAATTCACGTGAACGGTCGAGCGACGACATCGCGCCGGCCAAGGTGCCCAGCGGAATCAGGCGGGACCACGCAACGCGATCGTGCGCCGCCTCGTGTGGCTCACGTACGTCGATCAAGTCGAAGTCGTCTCCGCGCGCGTGGCGCAGCGCCAACGCGGCGGGTGTGATTTCAGTCACGTCCTCACCAGCGGTGGCGGTCGCGGGCCCGGCGGCGCCGCAGAATGCGTCGTAGTCGACGAGGTGGGTGAGTGTACGCGTGCCACAGGCCGGGCACTGTGGATCGCGTGTGATCGACACCGATCGGAATTGCATCGACAGGGCGTCGACCATGAGCAGGCGCCCCGCCAGCGTCTCGCCCGTATGCAGTATGAGCTTCAGCGCTTCCGTGGCCTGAATGGTCCCGATGAGTCCCGGCAGCACCCCGAGCACCCCGCCTTCGGCGCAGTTCTGTACCATGCCCGGTGGTGGTGGCACGGGATACAAGCAGCGGTAGCAGGGGCCGTGTTCCGTCGCGAACACCGATGCCTGTCCGTCGAACTGAAACACCGACCCATGCACGTTCGGCTTCGCCAACAGCACGCACGCGTCGTTCACGAGGTAACGCGTGTTGAAGTTGTCGGTGCCGTCGATGATGACGTCGTACGCGCCCACCAGCTCCATCGCGTTCGCCGATGTCAGCCAGGTCGGGTGCAGCTCCAGCTGCACATGCGGATTCACGTCGAGCAGCCGGTCGCGGGCCGACTCGAGTTTCGGCCGCCCGACATCACGCGTGCCGTGCAACAGCTGACGCTGCAGATTCGTCACGTCCACCACGTCCTGGTCGACGAGGCCGATCGTGCCGACACCCGCCGCCGCCAGATAAAGCGCGGTGGGCGAGCCCAGTCCTCCGGCACCGACAATGAGCACCCGTGCGGCTTTAAGGCGTTGCTGCCCTTCACGTCCGACGCCGGGGAGCGTGAGGTGCCGGCTGTAACGGTTGAGCTCGTCGGCGCCGAGCGGTGGGAGCGCTGTGCGGGCATCGGCGTGTCCGTGATCTGGTGCGTCCACGATGAATTCCGGAAGGAAGTGGAGTCAAACGTAGGAACACGTTGGTCATGGGCGATGCCGTTCGCAATCGTGACGATTCCTGAAGCGCCCCGTATACTTGCCACGACACCTGTAAGCGAGGAGCACGACATGAGCCGAGTGCGTGTACTGGTTGGGACCCGGAAAGGTGCGTTTATCCTGACGTCGGATGGCGCACGGAAACACTGGTCGGTCGACGGTCCTCATTTCCCCGGCTGGGAGATGTACCATCTCAAGGGATCTCCGGTCGATCCCGATCGCATCTACGCCTCGCAGTCGAGCGGATGGTTCGGACAGGTGATGCAACGCTCCGACGACGGTGGCAAGACGTGGGCACCAGTGGGCAATGCATTTGCCTACGACGGGATTCCCGGCACACACATGTGGTACGACGGCACGCCACATCCTTGGGAGTTCAAGCGCATCTGGCATCTCGAGCCGTCGCTCACCGATCGCGACGTCGTCTTTGCCGGCGCCGAAGATGCGGCGCTGTTCAAGTCCACCGATGGCGGTGCCACGTGGCACGAGCTGTCAGGACTGCGCGGACATGGATCCGGCGCCCACTGGCAGCCTGGCGCGGGCGGTCTGTGTCTGCACACGATCGTGCTCGATCCCACCGACGAGAATCGCATGTACGTCGCCATCTCGGCCGCCGGCGCGTTTCGCACGGTCGACGGCGGTGTGACGTGGACACCCATCAACAAAGGACTGCGCTCGGGCGGCATCCCCGACGAAGACGCGGAAGTGGGACACTGCGTGCATCGCATCGCGATGCACCCATCGAATCCGCAGCGTCTCTACATGCAGAAGCACTGGGACGTGATGCGGAGCGACGACGGTGGCGACCACTGGCACGAGGTCAGCGGCAATCTGCCCACCGACTTCGGCTTTCCCATCGATGTGCACGCGCACGAGCCGAACACGATTTACGTGGTGCCGATCACCAGCGACGCGCACCACTTCCCGCCCGACGGGAAGTTGCGGGTGTATCGCAGTCGCACCGGCGGCGATCGGTGGGAAGCGCTCACAGAGGGTCTGCCGCAGCAGGACTGCTATGTGAACGTGTTGCGCGATGCAATGGCGGTGGACACGCTCGAGTCATGCGGCATCTACTTCGGCACCACGGGCGGGCAAGTGTACGTGTCGAGTGATTCTGGTGATCACTGGGACACGATCGTCCACGATCTACCGGCCGTGCTGTCGGTGGAAGTGCAGACGTTGTCATGATCCGTGTAGTGCTTCCGTCGCCGCTACGGGCGTTGGCGCAGGTCGGCGCGGAGATCTCCGTGCCCGTGACCGGCGAGGTCACGCTGCGCCGTGTGCTCGATGTCGTCGAAGCGCAGCATCCCGCGCTGCGCGGGACCATTCGCGATCAGGTCACGCAGCAGCGGCGGGCCTTCGTGCGCTTCTTCGCCTGCGAGCGCGATCTGTCGCATGATTCGCCCGATGCGCCGTTGCCGCCGAGCGTGGCGACGGGGAACGAACCGCTGCTCATCGTCGGTGCGATGGCTGGCGGATAGCGAGGTCGGCGTGAGCCTTACTCGGTGTACGCCAACTGGCTAACGTTGGGTATGTCCAACTTCCGTTTCGAAACGACGCCGCGTGTGATCTGTGCTGACGGCGAGAGCGAGCGATTGGGGAGCCTGCTCCGTGAGTTCGGGATCAGCCGCCCGCTCGTCGTCACCGATCGCGGCATCGTGAGCGCGGGGTTGCTCGAGCCGTTGTTGGCATCGCTGCGCGCATTGGGCGTCGAGGTCACCGTGTTCGACGAGGTGCTGGCCGATCCGCCTGCATCCTGTGTCGAGGCCGCCGTGGCGATGGCGCTGGCGTCGCAGATCGACGGCGTGATCGGCGTTGGCGGCGGGAGTTCGCTCGATGTCGCTAAGCTGGTGGCGCTTTTGTCGCGCACGGAGCAATCGCTCGGCGCGATCTGTGGCGTTGGCTTGGCGGTTGGCCCGCGCTGGCCGCTTCTTCAAGTGCCGACCACTGCGGGCACCGGTTCGGAAGTCACGCCGATCGCGATTGTCACGACCGCGAGCGGCGAAAAGCAAGGCGTCGTGTCACGGTTGTTGTATCCCGATGTCGCCGTCCTCGATGCCACGCTCACGCTGGGGCTGCCGGCGCGCGTGACCGCGATGACCGGCATCGACGCGATGGTGCATGCGATCGAAGCGTACACCAGCCGTCACGCCAAGAACGTGCTGTCCGACACGCTGGCCGTACGCGCGCTTCGGTTACTCTCGGATCATATTGGCACGGCCATCGAGGACGGCTCCGACCTCGCCGCGCGCCGCGCGATGCTGCAGGGGTCGATGCTGGCCGGGATGGCGTTCGCCAACGCGCCCGTCGGCGCCGTGCACGCGCTCGCGTATCCGCTCGGTGGACAGTTTCACGTGCCGCACGGATTGAGTAATGCGCTCGTGCTGCTGCCGGTCCTCGAGTTCAACTTGCCCGAAGCGGAGCCGCTGTATCGCGAGCTGGCCGATGCCGTGCGCGCTGGAGAACGCACGTGGCACCGTAGCGCGAGCGGACGCGCCTTTGTCGATGCGATGGCCACCATCGTGGGTGAACTCGGCCTCGAGCGCACACTCGGAGATGTGGGCATCATCGAAGCGGACCTGCCGGGTCTCGCCGCCGACGCCATGAACGTGCAGCGGCTGCTGGTGAACAATCCGCGCGACGTAAGTTACGATCAGGCGCTGGCCCTCTACCGTGAGGCGCTGTGACCGAAACATCGGGTCCTCGAGCGGAGTACGCGCACCTGACGGTGATCGATACGCGGTGGATGGACAACGACGCGTACGGACACGTCAACAACGTGGTGTATTACAGCTTCTTCGACACGGCGGTAAACCGCTGGTTGATCGAGCGTGGCCTGCTCGACATCGCCGGCAGTGAGGCCATCGGCCTGGTGGTGGAGACACAATGCCGGTACGCGTCGCCGATCACCTTTCCCGACCGCGTGACCGCCGGCATCCGCGTGGTGCATCTCGGGCGCTCGAGCGTGTGCTATGAGTTGGCACTGTTTCGCAACGAGGACGAGGCGCCCGCGGCCACCGGGCACTTTGTGCACGTGTACGTCGACCGGGCCTCACGTACTTCGGTGGCGATTCCTGAGACGGTGCGTCGCGCCCTCGAGTCCCTCTGTGTTTCGCCCGCGACAACACTTCTGCCTTCGACCAGCTGATCCGTATGCGTGCTGTGCTGTGTAGTGCCTTCGACCAACCCGAAACGCTCGCGGTGGACACCGTGGCCGATCCCGCGGCTGCCGCCGGCCACGTGGTCATCGCCGTGCACGCCGCCGGTGTGAACTTTCCCGATGCGCTGATGGTGATGGGGCAATATCAGGTGCGTCCGCCCTTGCCGTTCATTCCCGGCGGAGAAGCGGCTGGTGTGATTGTCGAAGTGGGTACCGGGGTGAACCACCTGCACGTCGGACAGCGCGTCGTGGCGTTCACGCGAACCGGTGCGTTCGCCGAACGCCTCAGTGCGCCGGCGTCGGCCGTCACGCCGATTCCCGACGCGCTGGCATTCGAGATTGCGGCCACGCTGCCGCTGGCGTTCGGCACCGCGATGCACGCGCTGATCGATCGTGCGCGTCTTGCACCTGGGGACACGTTGCTCGTGCTCGGCGCATCCGGTGGCGTCGGACTGGCCGCCGTCATGATCGGCAAGGCACTCGGTGCGCGCGTGATCGCGGCCGCCAGCACCGACGACAAGCTGGCACTGTGCCGCGCGCACGGCGCCGACGAGGTGATCAACTACACCACCGAATCGCTGCGCGATCGGCTCAAGGCGCTCACCAACGGGCTCGGCCCCGACGTGATCTGCGACCCCGTGGGTGGTGATGTCACCGAGCCCGCGTTCCGCAGCATCGCGTGGGGTGGGCGGTACCTCGTAATCGGATTTGCCGGAGGCGCGATTCCATCGCTGCCGCTCAACTTGCCGCTGCTAAAAGGCGCGTCGGTGGTCGGCGTGTTCTGGGGCGCGTTCGAGCAGCGCGAGCCGGCCGCCAATGCTCGGCACCTGGCGCAGCTGATGCAGTGGGCGGTGGATGGCACGATCGTGCCGGTGGTCAGCGCGCGGTATCCGCTGGCACAGAGTGCGGAGGCACTGCGGGCCATGCTGGATCGACGGGTGGTGGGGAAGGTGGTGGTGGTACCGATCACGTGATACCGTCTTCCGCGGTCGTCATCCGTACAGCCACGAAGGCCGATCTGCCGGCCCTCGGACGCCTCGCCGTGCTGCTGGTGCGTCTGCATCACGACTTTGACCGCGCACGGTTCATGGCGGCCACCGACCAGACCGAGCGCGGTTACGGATCGTATCTCGGTTCGCAACTCGCTGAGCGGGATACGACGGTGCTCGTGGCTACCGTCGAGGAAACGGTGGTCGGCTACGCGTGGGGCAGTTTGGAGGGCATCGACTACATGTCGCTCCGCGGCCCGGCGGGCGTGTTGCACGATCTCGTAGTTGACGAGGCGCACCGACGCCGCGGCATCGGCAGTCTGTTGCTCGAGGCGGCCATCGCGTCGCTTGAGACGGCCGGAGCCCGACAGGTGGTGCTCTCCACCGCCGCGCGGAACGAGAACGCGCAACAGCTGTTCACGCGTCACGGATTTCGGGCCACCATGCTGGAACTGACACGTGATATGGAGCACCATGAATCCGAGCGTCGCGGCGAGGCGTAACCCTCGCACAGCGCAGCCGACCGGGCTGCCTTCTCAACGCGACTTTCCGGAGAGTTTCTCAATGCATAGCGTACTCAAGACAATCGCCGTATCCGCGATGTTGATCCTTCCCGCCGCCGTGCAGGCGCAGGGCATGTCGGACGGCACCAAGATGGTGGGCGGTGCCGCGATGTACCCCACCAAGGACATCATCGACAACGCCGTCAATTCCAAGGATCACACCACGCTCGTCGCTGCCGTGAAGGCCGCTGGCTTGGTGGAAACGCTGAAGGGGAAGGGGCCGTTTACGGTATTCGCGCCGACGAACGCGGCCTTCGCCGCGCTGCCGGCCGGCACGGTGGACAATCTGCTCAAGCCCGAGATGAAGGGCGCGCTTGCTGGCGTGCTCACGTACCACGTGGTGGCCGGCAATCTCGACGCCGCCGCGATCGTGAAGGCCATCAAGGCTGGCAACGGCACGGCCACGCTGACTACCGTGAACGGCGGCAAGCTGATGGCGATGATGCAGGGCGCGAACGTGGTGGTGAAGGATGAGAAGGGCGGCGTGGCCACGGTCACGATCGCCGATGTGAAGCAGTCGAACGGCGTGATCCACGCGATCGACCACGTGTTGCTGCCGGCCAAGTAAGCCGCACCCCGATACCAATGCCTGCGGTGAGGAAGCTCCATTACGTTAGATGGAGCATGCCCCACACGCCTTCTGCCACGTCACGCACACCCGAAGACGTCCTCCGCGACGTCTTCGGGTTTGATGCGTTCCGGCCCGGACAGCGCGAGGTCATCGATGCGGTGCTGGCCGGCAAGGATTGCATTGCGCTGATGCCGACCGGCGCGGGCAAGTCGCTCACGTATCAGCTGCCGGCGCGATTGCTCGAGGGTACGGTGCTGGTGATTTCTCCGCTGATTTCGCTCATGAAGGATCAGGTGGACGCGGTGGCGGGACTCGGATTCACCGTCACCGCCATCAATTCCACGCTCGACTTCGATGAGCGCCGTGCCCGCATGGACGCGTTTCGCGCCGGCGACTACGAATTGGTGTTTCTCGCTCCCGAAGCGCTCGACGGCTACCTCGGCGATTTTGTGCGCGACTGTCCCATCTCGCTGCTGGTGGTCGACGAAGCCCATTGCATCAGTCAGTGGGGACACGATTTCCGACCGTCGTACCGTCGCCTGCAAGGGCTCAAGGAGCAACTCGATGTGCCGGTGCTCGCGCTCACGGCAACCGCAACGAGGCGCGTGGCGCTCGATATTCTGCGTCAGCTCGGCATGCGCAAGCCGGCCGGATTCAAGGGCTCATTCTTTCGGCCGAATCTGCAGATCGCGACGCGCAAGAAAGGGCAGGGGGGCAATACCCGCGCCGAGATTCTCGCGCTCATTCGCGCGCACGATGGAGAGAGCGGCATCGTGTACTGTCAGAGCCGCAAAGGGGTGGACCAGACGGCGGAGTTCCTCGCCGCACAGGGCGTGCGTGCACGGCCGTATCATGCGGGGCTCGAGCCCGACGAGCGCGCGCGCAACCAGGAGGCCTTCCAGCGCGATGACATCGACGTGATTGTGGCGACCGTGGCCTTCGGCATGGGCATCGACAAGTCCAATGTGCGATTCGTGATTCATCGCGACATGCCAAAGGACATTGAGTCGTGGTATCAGGAAATCGGCCGCGCCGGTCGTGATGGATTGCCCAGTGATTGCGTGATGTTCTACTCCTGGGCCGATGTGAAACTGCACGAGCGTTTTCTGGACAATCTCGACGATGACAGCGTGCGCGAGCGCACGCGCCTCGCAACCGTGGCGCTGTTCGATCTCGTGGAGCGCTCGCGGTGCCGCCATCAGGCGCTGGTGGCGCACTTCGACGAAGTGATTGCGTCATGCGGCACGTCGTGCGATGTGTGTACGGGCCATCGCGCTGACGAGCGCATTGCGGAACTCGTGGAATCACAAGTGGGCACGGCGCGCGGTCGTCGCGCCGCAGTCCCAGTCGGCACGGGCGGGCGCACCTCGCGCGGTCCCGACGCGGCCATGCTCGACGACGAGGAACGCGAGCTGTTCGAGCGGCTGCGCGCGGTGCGGCGCGAACTCGCCGATGAAGCCGGCGTGCCGGCGTATATCGTATTCGGCGACAAGGTGTTGCTGGAGATGGTGGCGCGCCGGCCGGGCAGTCCGCGCGAGTTGTTGATGGTGCCGGGTGTCGGTGAGGCAAAACTCGAGCGGTATGGCTCGGCGTTTCTGGATGTGTTGCGGGGCGGATAGCCCTGCAAAGCGCGCAAAGCTGAGCTGGCTCGAAAGCTGCGGTGTATGAAGGGAACCACTCGGGCGCCGAAGCGGCTCGGGATGATCTTCTCTTCAGGGAGCTCCGTATGCGTCAGGCATGCATTCGCGTTATCGCGCTTTCCACCTTCGCGCTCACTGTTGTCGGTACCTCCGCTCAGGCGCAGGGCGCGAGCCAAGGTAAAGCAAAGAAGTCAGTCAACGCGGCGGGACAGAAGATCCCGCCCGGGCTCGCAAAGAAGCCCGGTGGCATGCCGCCCGGCCAGTACAAGAAGCGCTATGGCACGCGCGAAGGCGCGACGGTACTGGGCGACATCTTCGGCCGTAACGGCTATCCCGTGCGTCGCATCACCCCGTATGGTGAATCACAGTACGTGTACTACCGCATGCCCGATGGCTCGGAGCGTCGCGCTATCGTGAGCCCGGGCGCCGATCAGTTGCGGTTCAGCAACGTGCCGGCGACGCTGCTGCAGCAGGTGATCGCGCAGCTGTACCCGCGATAATGCCCGATACCGCAGGATGCAAATGGGGGGACGGCGGGAGGGGAACGATTCGTGTGCCTGGCGGATAAATTGATCGGCAGATCCCGCGTAGCGGACAACGGAATTCTCATCTCACCGTGCATTCATGATTCGACTTCGTTGCGGGGCACTCGTGGCGGCCCTTCTGTTGGGATTGGCCACCACGCTCTCCGGGCAGCAATCAGACAGTGGACGCGTACACGTCGCCGTTCAGGAGTCGATGGGCATGCTCGCCGGTTTCACCGTGCAGGCCGCCGGGCGAAGCGCGCAGACCGATAGCGTCGGTGTGGCCCGCTTGATGCTTCCGGTTGGGCGCCAGGTCATCGTCGTCACGCGCACAGGGTTCGCGACGACGCGGGTGGCGGTGGTCGTGGTACGAGACAGCCTCGTAACGGTGAGCGTCAGCGCGTCGATGAGCAATGCGGCGAGCGACGCTGCGGCGAGCGGTGCCGCCATGAGCGACATGGCCATGCCGATGGCGGAGGTTCGCGTCAGTGCCACGCGCATCGAGCGGCTGGCCGGGGAGTCGCCCATTCGGGTCGAGGTGGTCGACGAGATGGAGGTCGACGAGAAAACGTTGATGTCGCCGAGTGGCATCGGCATGTTGCTCAACGAGACACCAGGGCTGCGCGTGCAGGCGTCGGCACCGGGGCTCGGCACGGGAAGCGTACGCATTCTTGGGCTTCCCGGTCAGTACACCGTCATGCTCGCCGACGGGCTACCGTTGTATGGCGCGAGCGCAAGCGCACTGGGGCCGCTCGACATCTCACCGGTCGATCTGCAGCGGGTCGAGATCATCAAGGGCGCGGCGTCCGCGTTGTATGGCGGCCAGGCGTTGGGCGGCGTGATCAACCTGGTGTCGAAGGCGCCCACCGGAGGCAAGGAGTTGCTGCTCAATCGGCGCACGTTGGGTGTGACGGACGGCGCCACGTGGCTCAGCCATCGCTTCGGAAAAGGCGTTGGCGTGTCCTTGCTGGGCGCCGGGACCACGCAGAGCGCGCAAGACCTCGACAACGATGGGTGGTCTGATCAATCACGCGCGTCACGATGGAGCGTGCGTCCACGACTGCATGCGGTGGATTCACGCGGGCGCTCGCTGTTCCTGACCGCCGGCGTCGGCCGCGATGATCGCACGGGTGGCACCTTTGCTGGGGGGCGCGCGCCGGACGGGGCGCCATTCGTCGAGGCGTTGAAGAGTGGTCGCGCCGATGTCGGCGCTACCGCGCGCATGCCGCTCCAGAACGGAGGCGCGCTGTCGATGCGCGTGGCTCTGGCCAACAACGACCGGGAGCGGACATTCGGCGCGGGTCCACGCGAGGACGACCGCACCACCACCGGATTTCTGGAGCTCACCCGATCCTTCGATGCCTCGCAACGCGCGATCGTGCTGGGTGGGGTGCTGCAATTCGACGAATACGAGAACGGATTGAACGCCGCGTTCGATCACCGCTGGCTGATACCTGGTGCATTCGTGACCGCCGAGCGGGCAGTGGGCCCGCTGACCGTGTCCGCGAGCGTGCGGGCGGACGCGCATCCCGATGCCGGCGTACAGCTCACCGAGCGTGTGGCGGTGCTGGCGCGACCGGCGGAAGGCTGGTCGGTACGGGGCAGTGTTGGCACCGGCTACACCACGCCGACGGGGCGCACGGAAGAAACCGAAGCGACCGGGCTGCGCGCGGTACGCTTGGACCGCGCGCTCGATCCCGAGCAGAGCGTGGGCGCCATGATCGATGTGAACGGAACGGCGGCCGGCGCGGAGCTGCTGTTGACGGCGTACGGTTCGAGCATCGCCGACGCGGTGCAACTGGCCGACGTGCCGGGAGCGGTAGGTCAAACCGCGCTGCAGAATGCGTCAGCGCGCACGCGTGTCGGCGGCGTCGAGGCGCTCGCGGTCTGGCGATTCGCCGGCGGGAAGTTCATCGCCAACTATGGCTACGCGCGCGGCAGCCGACCGGACGTCGCGACCGGCGCTCGTGAAGGGCTGCCGTTGCTGCCGCGTCATCGCGTAGGCGGAGATCTCATGCTGGAGCGTCCCGGCGTATACCGTATGGGCATCGAGGGCACGTGGTTTGGCGCGCAGCCCCTTGATGACAATCCGTTTCGCACCACGTCGAAGCCGTACCTGTACATGATGGCGATTGCCGCACGGCAATTTGGTCCGGTTGAACTGGTGGCCAACTTCGAAAATTTGCTCAACGTCCGGCAGACGAACACCGATCCGCTGGTGCGTCGCACGCCGGGCATGGGCGGACGATGGACGACCGACGTGTGGGCGCCGCTCGAAGGGTTCATGGCAAACGTGGCCGTCCGGTATCGCTGGAAGTAGGAGCGCGCCTCGTATATCGCATGTCCTTCACCCGCGTCGCATCGAGCGCAAGGTGGGTGACCGCGCCGGCGGTATTGCGCTGGAACCGCGCTACGTAAAACGAGAATCGGAACACGTCGTTGCTCCGCTCTGGTTGCAGTGCGGTCAGGGGTAGTCCGCGTGCGGCAATCATTGCGCGCCCACCCTGCACAGTGACGTAGAGCGTGGCGTCGACGGCATCGCCCACATAGGTGCCGACGTAGGCGCGCAATACGGCCGGTGACACTATGCGCGTCACTTTCCGACGCAGTGGTGGCCCCGCCAACTCTCCAGTTGCGAGTTCGCGCCCGGTCAAGATCAGACCGCCAGGTGTGGAGTCGGAGTCGACAAAGGTGAACTGAACGATTCCTGCCCCGGCGAGATCGACGGAAAAACGTCGGTTCGCCAGCGTCAGGGCGGTGAACGCGCGACCATTTGGCAGCGTGAAGACTAAGGCCGTGTCGGGCACGTCGATGCGAACGCCGGCATCGCGTCCGTCCAGCATGACGTACTCGCCTGCGTATGACCGGAGTATCGAGATCGGAACAGCACCCGTCGAGGTCGGCGGTGGCGTTGGTTGCGACGCCACGGAACGCATTGATGCGTCGGCGCCCAAGAACAGCGCAATTACTGCTGGGCCGAATGTATCCATGCCGGCGTATGCGTTGCACACGGTCACCACCGACAAGCCGATCGCGGGTACTCTCGTGAGGTACGTGTAGTTGCCGACTCCGCGGTACTCGATCAGCGGTACTACGGCAGAGGCGCCGCGGTACAAGCCATAGGCGAATCCATCCGTGCGCGCCGATGCCGGAGCGCCTTGCTCGAGGGCCTCAAGCAGCGAGTCGATGCCCGTGGTCGGGTCGTGAAGTGCGCGGGCAAATCGCGCGATATCGTCGGCACTGCTTGTGACCGCGATCCCGCCGACCGGCGAGATGCGGTATCGGAGCAAGGAGCGCCAGCCGCTATCTGTCGCCTCATGAAAGAGTGCGTGCGCGGGTGCCACGAATCCTTGATCCGCCCCGATCCGCGTGTCGCGCATGCCGAGCGGCGTGAAGAGCTTCGTCTGCAGGTAGTTGTTTAGTGACTGGCCGGACGTGCGCTGCACGAGCAGGCGCAGCAGCGCGTAGTCCGTGTTGCTATAGGTATGGCCGCGACCGGGCGTAAAGCCGAGTCGTCCCCAACGCGAAAGTGCCCGGAACACACCGTCTTCCGAGATGCGGTCGGAGAGGTCGAAGCCGGGGTCGAGCACCCCGTAGTCGGCCAGTCCGCTCGTGTGGTGCAACAGCTGTCGTACCGTCACTGCTGCCGCGTACGGGGGCAGCTCGGGGACATGACGGCGCGCCGCGTCATCGAGCGAGATCACGCCGTCGCGCGCAAGCATCGCGACAGCAAGCGCGGTAAAGACGCGCGCTTCGGAGTACGGGATCCAGGTCGTGGTCGCGGTCGTCATCGGCACGCCAAAACCGATGTGTGCCATGCCGTAGGCCTTCCGGTAGATGACGCTGTCGCCGTGCACCACGGCCACGCCACATCCCGGTGACGTCGTGCGCTGATACGCCGAGAATATCGAATCGATGCGGGCGACTGGCGGCACGCGCACGGACTGTGCCTGAAGCGCGCGCACGCCTCCCGCGAGCATGAGCGCACTGCATACCGCGGCCAAGAGAGCCGTGGTGCCACGGTGCGGCGGACTATCGCGAAACACAGCAGAAGCGAAGTTCATGAAGCACCCTAAAGGGAGAGACAAGCTGGGGCGACGAGAATTCGATGAGCTATTCAGATGCCGCGTATCGCCTGAATCGCGTCCAGCACGGCGAGATCCGCGATGTCCTGCGCGCGGCCGGCTCGCCACGACGCGATAAGCAGCGCGAGCGAGATCGTAGGTATCGGTACATCCTCCACTTCGAACACGGCGATCTCGTGGTTCGCCTCGGCCCAACTGACATTCCACGCCCGGGTGAGCACGTCAACATTCGGCGTATCACCGATCATGGTGACGCCCCGACTCAAGATGTCATCGGGGACCAGTCGATGCGCGACACCGAAGGGCAGCCCCGAAAGAGCCAACAAGACGCGTTCCGCGTTGTCGTGCGTGGCATCGATCCGGAGGTCGACCTCTCGTGTGGCGCGCGAGGATCCCCACAGCTGTATCGCGGTAGCGCCGATCACCACCTACCGCGCGTCGTGCGCGTTCAAGAGACGAGCGACACGGCCACCCGCGTGCGCACTTCCCTCACGTGGACGATCGGTGCTGTCGCCAGGTGGTGAACACATCGAACGTGCGAAAGATTCGCGGAGACTCGAACTGCTGGGCGCCAATATCGGGAACGACCGCAATCTCGTCGGCCTCAAGCACACGGGCCTCGGCCGACAGTGACATGTCGCGCGACAGTCGTGTGCGTCGTGTCGCATCCAACGGCGAGTCAACGACGTGGTCGTGATCGGCGACATATCGCCGGACGGCTTCCGCAACGATCAATCTCCGCGAGCGATCCAGCGTGCGCGCCAGCCGGTCGGCGGCAGCGAGGTCTCCATCCGGTAGCGTAACGGCGATCCTGGCACAGCGTTCGGTCATACTTGATCATACTCTATCATACCACCCAAAATTAACGAGGATGCACGTTTGCCGAGCGTTCAGCGTCCAATTAGCCCCGTCCTCTCCGAAATAATCGGCAAGCCGCTCATTCATCTTGCCGGCCTACTCCGGCCAGTCTTGAAGATCCGGTCGTTTGTCACACAGGATCGTTCGCATGCTGCCGATACTCCGAGGTAGACGCGATGCCGCGTGTTCGCCTACTCAGGAGTGGCGGGCCGGGCGTTGGCTCGGACTGACATGTGGAGAGTCCGTGATGATCGATAAAGAACACCCCGATTCGCTGTCGCCGTTTTCGCTGTCGCTGCAGTCGGCAACCGACGACCCCACGCTGAGAATACTCGGGGAAGCGGTGGCGTCGGCCTACGATGCCGTGATGATCACCGATGCCGTGCTCGATTCGCCGGGTCCGCACATCGTCTTCGTGAACGCGGCGTTCGAGCGCATGTCAGGATGGAGCGCTGAGGAGCTGAAGACGCTCACGCCTCGCGTTATGCAGGGCCCCGAGACCGATCGCGCCACGCTGCAACGCCTGCGCGCCGCGCTGGTGGTCGGTGAACCGTTTCAGGGGTCGACGGTGAACTACCGTCGCGACGGCTCGCCATTCATCATGGAGTGGAGCATCAGCAGCGTGAAGGACGAGTACGGTGCGCCGCGGTACTTCGTCGCGGTACAGCGCGACATCACGGCGTTTCGTCGCCGACTGGCCGACGCCGAGGAAGGCGCGCGAACAGATGCTCTGACCGGCCTCGCCAATCGTCGCGCGTATGATGCGAGATTGTCAGCGATGCTGGCCCAACCCGACCTCGTCCTCGGGTTGCTCGCGATGGACATTGACCGCTTCAAGCAGGTCAACGATACGTACGGACATGGCGCCGGCGACGCCGTGTTGATCGAGGTGAGCCGCCGCATGTCACGCATCGCAGCCGCGACGCCTGGTGCGCTGTTGGCCCGTACCGGCGGCGAGGAGTTTTCGCTCCTCGTGCCTTGCACCGATGCGAAGCAATCAATTGGAGAGTTGGCCGAAGCGGTTCGTGCCAGCGTCGCCGCGGGTCCGATTGCGATCGATTCAGGTGCGCTCAACGTCACGATCTCCATCGGAGTCGCCAGCACCACGTCGCCAATGGCGACTGCGGAGATGTTGAGCCGCGCGGCCGATCGTGCGCTGTATCGGGCCAAGACAGGTGGTCGGAACCGCGTCGAAGTGACAGTCGGCGACGGCGGAGCGGCCTAGCTCTCCTGATCGAGGCGCAGCTAGACGAGTCCGAGCCTCCTGCGAGAAAATCGCAAGGAGGGCATTCCCGCGCTGGCTGCGACTTGTCTGATTTCCATGAGCGACGGCCCCACTCCTGCATCGTCCGAGGATTCGCGCGCACTGTTTTATCGGTGTGCCCGAGCGGGTTCTCCTTCGCCATCGTCGACATGGACTTGCATTACATCCGAAAGGGCACGGGAAAGCCGTTGCTTCTGCTCCACGGGCTCGGCGGTAGTTGGCAATCATGGACTCCACTGCTGACTGCGCTCGCGGCCGAGCGAGAGCTCATCGTTGTTGACCTGCCGGGGCACGGAACGACGCCGCTCCCATCTGGTGACGTATCGTTTAGCGCGTTAGCGGATGCGGTTGCTGCATTTTTAGCCTCGCACCGCTTGCTTGGCATCGACGCCGTGGGAAGCTCAATGGGAGCACGGCTGGTGCTCGAACTGGCGCGACGAGGCGGTATCGTCGGCGCGGTCGTCTCACTCGATCCGGGTGGATTTTGGCAGGGGTGGGAGCGCACCTTTTTCGCCACCACGATCGGCCTGTCGATCCGGCTTGTTCGCGCACTGCAGCCCGTGATGCCGGTGCTCGCGGCCAACACGCTTACGCGCTCACTTCTCTTGGCGCAGTTCTCGGCACATCCATGGCGCCTGCCGTCATCGATCGTTCTTCAAGAGATGCGTGATTACGCATTGGCGCCCTCTTTCGATGCGCTGCTCCATGATCTCGCGCATGGTGCCGCGCAAGCAGGTGTGCCGGCTGGCGCTTTGCGTCACCCCATGCTCATCGTGTGGGGACGTCAGGACCGCGTGTGTCTACGTCGGCAGGCTGCGCGGGCAGTCGCGCGGTTTCCTGATGCGCGACTGCACTGGCTCGACGACTGCGGACATTTCCCGCACTGGGACCAGCCCGCCGCGACGGTGCGGTTGATTCTTGAGGCGACGCGTTGACGTATTTGCGGTGCGTTCTATCTGTGGCGTCTCGTCGCGGCGTTCGTCGTTGAAGGTCGGCAACACGACGACCGGTGTTGAGCGCCGTTCACCGTACCATCGCTCGAGCACGATATGATGTCCCGCCTGGACCCCGAGTTTACCGCCCTTCTCAGCCCACGGTTCCAATTGGCCGAGCTGGAGCGCCATGCCAGCAGCATCTTCGGATTGTGGCCGGATCTTCGGCTCGCCTATGTGAATCCGGCCTGGGCCGCCTTCGCAAACGGGAATTGCGGGCAGCCATCCATTGAACAGCAGTGGGGGCTTGGTTCGCATTACCTCGACGCGATTGCTGAGCCGCTTCTGCCATTTTACGTCGGACTGCTAGATAGCTCGCCCGATCCTCAGCAATCGCGCGCTCCGGTCTCGCATTTATACGAGTGCTCGAGCGCCGAGCAGTACCGCACGTTCAGCATGCAGGTGTACGCGCTTCCGGAACGCGCAGGCTTTATTGTCGTAAATTCGCTGGTGGTCGAGACTCACCATGATCCCGCCGAGCGACCGCCGATGGGTGCCGATCGTAGTGCGTACGTCGATCCGCGTGGCGTGATAATACAATGCTCGCACTGTCGCCTTGTGCAGCGCGCTGCCGATGCGACGCAGTGGGATTGGGTCCCCGCGTGGGTGGAGCGGAGCCCCAAGGACACGAGCCACGGTCTCTGCGCCGTGTGTTTCGAATACTACTATCCGGACGTCGCCGACTGATTGCCGCGCGCGTGCCGACCGCGTTCGGGACCCGCGTTCCACCGATGAATCCTCGCGAGAAACCATCGTCTCTGGCGCGTGGTGCAGTGTCTCCGCCCCACGCCGTCGGTGCCGAGGTCGTGGGCCGAGCGCCGTCGACGTACTCGCCAGGTCACGCCCTTCACCCCGGCGGCCGTGGTGGCACTACTCTCGCGTAGCATAGCGGTAACGGCCGGGTCCGGTCGCGAAGGTGTGTTCATCACGGGAGGCACGGCGTGGCACAAGGGCACAGAGTTCACGGGAAAAGCGCAGGGCGTTCGGGCATTTTGGACGCGGCGCGGTTCGGCACGCTCCTCTCGCTGAGCCTTGCGTTGCTTGTCGTGGTCAGCTGTAAGGGCCGCCGTACGGCTGCAGATGCCGCCAAGGAATGGACGCCGAGCGCAGGCGATGTGGTAATGGGCGTGCCGATCGGCGACGTGACGGCGTCGATCCAGACGCAGCTTACGACTCGGCCGGAAAGCATCCCCGCCGACCGGTGGCGGCACATCAAGCAGCTGTATACGACGTACGGACACGTCCCGCTCTGGCTCGAAGCTGACGGCTTCAGTCAGTCGCGGAGCAAGGCATTGTTGCGCGCGGTGGTCGATGTGCGCACCGATGCCCTGCGTCTTGATGCGTATCCGCTCGAGGAACTGGTCGCGACAGTCGGTGCGGTGCAGGCGACGAAACAGGCCAGTGCGACGCAGCTGGCGAGCGCCGACGTGCTCCTCACGGCGACGTACGTGGAACTCGCCGAGGATCTCCTCACGGGACAGGTCGACCCGAAATCGATCGAGCAGGACTGGCATATCGCGACGGGACACGAGCCGATCGACAGTGCCGTTGCGCGCAGCCTGCGCGATCCGCAACTCGACTCGGCCATCGCTCGCATGCGTCCGCGTGACGCCGACTACGATGCGCTGCGCCGATCGCTCGTGCGCTTTCAATCCATCGTGGCGAGCGGCGGATGGGCAGTGGTGCCGGCAGGAAAGGCACTCAAGCCCCGCCAGACGGACAAGCCGGCGCGACTCGCGGCGCTCCGTGCGCGACTCCGTGTGGAGGGCTTTGGTGCACCGGGGGCTGCACCGGACAGCGCACCAACCGGTACAGCAAGCGCAAACGTCTACAACACCGAGCTGGCCGGGCTCGTCGCCGACTTCCAGGCGCGGCACGGCATCGCCGTGGACAGCGCGCTCGGCGCCGAAACCATGCAGTCGCTGAACGTGCCCGCGCAGTATCGCTTGGCACAGATTGCCGCAAACCTCGAGCGGTATCGCTGGCTGCCGCGCTCGTTCGGCGGTCGGTACATCATCGTGAATGTCCCCGCGTTCCGGCTCGAGGCGCACGATTCGACCGGCACGCTCGAGATGAAAGTGATCGTTGGCGAGGAATTCGAAGGAAAGACGACACCCGTCTTTGCGGACTCCATGGAAACGGTCGTATTTCGCCCCTACTGGAACATCACGCCGGACATTCAGGAGCAGGAGACCGCACCGAAGATCGCCGCAGACGCGAAGTACATGGACGCGAACGATCTCGAATACTTCAAAGATGGTGGCGAAACGCGCATCAGGCAGAAGCCGGGGCCGAAGAACTCGCTGGGGCTCGTGAAGTTCCTGTTCCCGAACGCGTTCAACATCTACCTGCACGATACGCCTGACGATGCGCTGTTCGCGAAAGATGTGCGGGCTTTCAGTCACGGGTGCATTCGTCTCGAGAAGCCCGAGGAGCTGGCCCAGTGGGCACTGGGCTGGGACGCGGTGCGCGTCGATTCCGCGATGCAGCAAGGGCCGGACAACCAGTCCACGAAACTCGCGAAGAAGATTCCCGTGTACATCGTGTACGCCACGGCGTACGAGCGCGACGGACAACTCTACTTCGGCAACGATTTGTACAGCCGCGATGCGGCGCTGGTGGAGGCCGTGACTGGAAGCATCGCCCCGCCAGAAACGGCGCTGCGGAGCCTCGAGGCGCTACGCAAGCTCGTGCAGGATTGAACGCGTCGACGGTGCCTACTCGGTGAAGATCACCAGCAACCCGCACGTCTTTCGCGTCGCGTTGTATTCGAGCGGCATCGTCGCGCCACCTTTGCAGACCTCGATCGCCAGAATCTCATCCGGGGCGAGCGAGTTCAGGTCGAATAGCTCGTCACCACCCTCGCTGATTCCCGGCATGTTCCTGAACGAATCGTAGCCTCGGCGCGTCGCGAAGTACGCCATCCCACCGCCGAGGCGTACGATGTCGGCGCCGCTGACCGACTGCAGCACATCGGACAGCGAACGCCCTCGCTCCTGTTCGAGCTCACCGGCCGTGAGGAACGACCCGCCAATTCTGGAGCGCCGGTGCTCCTCGAACGACGCCAGTCGACGGTCGGCGGCGCTCGTGACGACGAGCACCGTCGACAATCCCGTCGATCGAGATAGGGGTGAGGCGAAAGATCTGCTCAGCGCCATCGGAACTCGTGATCATCAGCGACAGAGTGCAGTTCAAGGGGTCAGAGTCGTTGAACGGCAGTTGAACGACTCTTACCCCATGAACTGCTGCTGACCCTCGTGCACTGCCCACGCCGCTTGTTCGCGCACGACCTCCTGCGCATGCGCGAAATCCGCCGGCAGGCTCTTGCCGGGTGAGCGGTTCGCGCGTAACACACGCCAGCGTTCGCGCGATCGGCAATCGGGCCGTATAGTGAACCGACCCCAATCGCGTTGCGGATACTGCCAATCCATCACCCACCCGTCGTGCAACGTCGTCTCGCCCTCGCGGCCGCCGCCCTGCTCCTCGTTGCAGCCTGCACGCCGCGCAACGTGCCCGGCCGGTCGGACGCCTCGACGGCCCTGTCCGCCGTCCCCCGGGCGCTCTGGGTCGAGGCGACGGACGCGCTGCTCCCGCCGACCGCCGAGTGGACAAACAAGGTCGAGCTGGCTGATCTCAATGGTGACGGACTCCTCGACCTCGTGTTTGCGAACGGAGGCGACTACTCGACGCCTGGTACTCCCGAGCTCAATCGGGCCTTCTACAACAGCGGTCCGGGAAAGCCGTTCGTAGAGCGGACCGCGGAGGTCTTCGGGGCCACGCCGGACATCGCGCGCGTCGTGAAGGCGCGCGACTTCGATGGCGACGGTCGGGTCGATCTGTTCGTCGGGACGACGTATCAGACGCAGAGCCGGCTGTACCTGTCCAACGGCTCCGGCGGGTTCGTCGAGCGCACCGCGTCCCACCTGCCCGCCGTCCTGCTCAGCGTTGGCGACGCCGAGCCCGGTGACGTGGACGGTGATGGGGATTTAGACCTCGTGCTCGCCGACTGGGGCCCTGGGAACAACATGAGTAATGCGGGCGGTCGGGTCCGGCTCTGGCTCAACGACGGCGCGGGGCGCTTCACCGACGTCACGGCGGCGCGACTCCCGGACGAGCTGGTACGGTTCTCGTGGGATCTCGAACTCGTCGACGTGGACAACGACTTCGACCTCGATGTGCTGGTGTCCTGCAAGCGTTGCGGCGGCGGTTCGCTGTATCGCAACGACGGGTCGGGCAAGTTCGCCGCCGACCCACGTGGCCTTCCGCAGTACACGAACAACTACGAATACGAGGCAATGGACCTCGATGGCGACGGCTTCCTCGATCTGGTCACCGTGAACGACGGCGACATCGTGGGCGGGGACGGCTCCAGCCGCCGGGAGCACGTGCTCCGCAACAATGGCAAGGGTCGCTATCTCGACGCGACCGACGCGTGGTGGCCCGACCGCGAGAACATCGGCGAGGACGATAACGTCGTGGCGTTCCTCGACGTCGACTCGGACGGCGACTCCGATTTCGTGATCGGCTCGCTGAGCGGGCCCGACCGGCTCCTGCTGAATGACGGAGCCGGCCATCTCCGGACCGCCAACGATGTGTTCGTGGGCGAGAAGACCCCGGGCACGCTTGGACTGGCGTTGGGCGACCTCGACGGCGACGGGCGAATGGACGTCGTGCAGGCGCAGGGCGAGGTGAAGGGCGCCGAACGTGAGCGGATCTTCCTGGGCCGTGGCCTCGCGCCCGATGTCGCCCCACCGGTCGTGGGGCCGGTCGCGCAGGCGCCGTCGGACAACGGCGTGGTCGTCCGTGCGCGCGTCCACGACCGCAAGGGTCCGACGCTGCCGACCGAGTGGCGGCGTGTCGAGGTGCGCTGGACCTCCTCCAGTGGCCCGGGCGCGACGCCGCTCGTCTGGTATGGGGAGTATCTCTGGCGTGCCGTGGTCCCGACGAAGGCCGACGGCCTCCGGGTGTGCGCCGTAGACGCCGCAGGGAACGAGACTTGCCGCGCCGTATCGGCGCCTGGATTAGGCCGTGACCGTTAACTTTTCATCGCCATGAAGCCTTTCGTCACGCTCTTCGCGTTCTTCACCACTGCGTTCGCCGCAGCTGCCACTCCACTCGCGGCGCAGTCCTCCGACGACTTCTTTGAGTCCCGGGTACGGCCCGTCCTGGCAAGGCAGTGCGTCGAGTGCCATTCAGAGGCTCGGACGCGCGGCCGCCTGAAGCTCACCACGCGGGCAGAGCTGCTCACCGGCGGCAAGTCGGGACCCGCCATCGTCCCCGGTGACCCTGACGCCAGCCTGCTGATCAAGGCGGTCCGGCACCAGGTCGCGAAGATGGAGATGCCGCGTGACGCGCCGCCCCTCTCGGCCCGTGACATCGAGGGGTTGGCGGAATGGGTTCGCATGGGCGCGCCGTGGCCGGAGTCCGCCCCCCGTATCGTGCTTGTTGCCGCGGTGTCCGGAGCAAGCGAGGGCGGCATGACACCCGGCGCCCGGATCTTCGTGAACAAGGTTCAGCCGGTGCTCGAACAGAAGTGCTTCGCGTGCCACACCAGTGAGGAGCGCGGGGGGCTGCGGCTCGACTCGCGCGAGCGCATCCTCAAGGGAGGAAAGCGGGGGCCCGCGGTCATTCCGGGCAACCCCGAGCAGAGCCTGATCATCGCGGCGCTGCGCCACGAGCGCGAGGATTTGCGCATGCCCCGCAACGCGGCCAAGCTGTCGGACGCCGAAATCCAGGGGTTCACGGAGTGGATCCAGGCCGGCGCCGAGTGGGCGAAGGCCGAGGCACCGATCGCGGTCCAGCGCCGCGCCGTCACCAAGACGGAGCGCCAGTTCTGGTCGTTCAGCCCGCACCCCGTCATCACAGTCCCCACGCCGGGGAAATCGGGGTGGGCGAAGACCGACATCGATCGCTTCGTGCTGGCCAAGCTCGAGCAGCGCGGGCTCACCCCCGCCCGTGCCGCCGACAAGCGCACGCTCATCCGCCGGGCGACCTATGACCTCATCGGACTCCCGCCCACGAGGAAGGAGGTGGACGCCTTCCTCGCCGATACCACCGTCGTCGCCTTCAAAAAGGTCGTGGACCGGCTGCTCGCCTCCGAACACTACGGCGAGAAATGGGGCCGGCAGTGGCTCGATGTCACTCGCTTCGGGGAAGACGACACCCGCGGCCTGGCGATGGACGGCTCGGGTCGGGAGCGGTACCCGATGGCCCACATCTATCGCGACTGGGTTGTCGACGCCTTCAACGCCGACATGCCGTACGACACATTCGTCAAGGCGCAGCTGGCGGCCGACCTGATGCCAGAGAAGAGCCGAAAAGACATGCTCCCGGGGCTCGGCTTTCTCGGCCAAGGCCCCTGGTACTACGATCTTGCCGATCCCCCGGTCGCGCGCGCCGACGAACGCCACGACCGCGTCGACGTGACGACGCGCGGCTTCCTCGGGCTCACCGTCGGGTGCGCGCGCTGCCACGACCACAAGTACGACCCCATCGGGACGCACGACTACTACGCGATCGCCGGCATCTTCAACAACGCCAACTATCACGAGTATCCGATCGCCGACTCGGCCCGCGCCGACAAATACAAGAAGGACAAGGAGTTCATCAAGAAGATGAACGACGGCATGGGCGAGTACATGCGCACCGAGTCCGACCAGCTCACGCGCGTACTCACGCTTCAGGTTTCGAAGTACATGATGGCGGCGTGGAAGGTGACCGGCCGCGAGCAGTTCCCCAAGGAGCGTGCGGCTATCGAAGCGCGCCTGGATCTGGAGACGCTGGAACGATGGATCGCCTTTTTGAACGATCCGCCGAAGCACTACCCCTTCCTGACCGACTGGCAGGCGATGATCGCCGCGCCGGTGGGCACGACCGACGAAGCCAAGGCCGCGGCAAAAAAGAAGGCGCAAGGGCTGGCCGATGCCTTCCAGCGCCTGCTCATCGACGTGTCGGTCGAGCAGAAGAAGCTCGAGGAGAAGAACAAGAAGATCATCGCCAAGGGCACGCCGCTCGACGAGGTGAAGTCCATCCCGATGCCCAATGGCTTCGAGAGCTTCTTCGACCAGCACCAGCTCGAGCTCGCGACCATGGATCGCTCGCGGTTCAACCTGTTTCTGGACGTATACGCCGTCGATCTCGACAACGAACTCGACACGTTCTTTCCGAAGCCGGCACTGCTCCGCTTCAATGGCTGGGGGCTGGAGCGTCAGCTGAGTCGCGTCGCCGCGGACCACCTCGCCGCCATGCGCGAGGAGGTGAAACGCCTCCAGAAGGAACTGCCGGACATCCCGTTCGTCATGGGCGTCCAGGACAAGCCGAAGGGGTCACTCGAGGACATCGCGCTACACATCCGCGGCAGCCCGCTGAACCTTGGCGAAAAAGTGCCGCGCGGCTTCCTGCACGTGCTGCAGCCCGACACTCCCAAGGTGTACGGGGAGGGCAGCGGCCGGCTGCAGCTGGCTGAGGACATCGCCAACCATCCGCTTGCCGCGCGCGTGATCGTGAACCGCGTGTGGGGCTGGCACATGGGCTTCGGGATCGTGCGTACGCCAAGCAACTTCGGCTTTGCTGGGGCGAAGCCCACGCATCCCGAGTTACTCGAATATCTGGCCACGCAGTTCGTCGCAAACGGACGGTCCATCAAGCAGCTGCATCGGGACATCATGCTGTCCGCGGTCTATCAGATGGCCTCGGAACACGACGCGAAGTCCGCGGCCATCGATCCCGAGAACCAGGATCTGTGGCGGTTCAACCGTCAGCGCCTGAGCGCCGAGGGTATCCGCGACGCGCTGCTGGTGGTGTCGGGCCAACTCGTCGACACGATCGGCGGGCCCTCGCGCGAGCTCGATGACGAGAAGAACAACCGCCGCACGCTGTACTCGAACGTGAGCCGGTTCCAGCCGCACATCTTCCTGCAGACGTTCGACTTCCCGAGCCCGAGCCTGAGCGCCGAACGGCGGTTCGCCACCAACGTTCCGCTCCAGAGTCTGTACTTCATGAACTCGCCGTTCGTGTTGCGACAGGCCCAGGCCCTGGTGAGGCGCTTGGCCGACTCGACCGCGGCTCCTGGTGTGGCGCCGGACTCAGGTGCGGGCACACCAGCGGCCTCTCGCCGAACCGCCTTGAAGCAGGTGGCGACGACCGCGGCGGATACGGGCGCGGCTGCCGCCGGCCCTCCGCCGCCGAAGCGCTTCGACGATCGCGCGATGATACGGGCGGCGTATCCGCTGCTGTACGGACGGGAGGCGACCGCGGACGAGATCGAGCTCGGGCTTGCGTTCCTCACGAATCAACGCGCGTCGTTGCTGGTGAGCGAGACCACGAAGGCTGCGGCCGAGGCCAAGAAGACCGACGCCACGAAGGCCGATGCAACAAAGGCCGATGCAACAAAGGTCGACGCAACGAAGGTCACGGCCGAGACCAAGAAAGATCAGGACCTGTTCGCGCGCCGAGTCTCCATGAAGGCGTGGACGCAGTACGCGCGGGCGCTGTTCAGCGCGGCAGAATTCCGATTCATCGATTGAGAAGCGCTTTCTAGGAGAACGGATGTCAACAGGGCACGGGCAGGGCGGGCATGACGATGGCTGCGGGGTGAATTCCCAGCCCCGCACGCGACGCGAGGCGCTCAGAACGATGGGCGCCGGGTTTGGCATGATGGCGTTCGCGCAGATGGTCGGCGCTTCCATCGCGGAGGCGTCGAGCTCGGTGCTGTCTTCGATGGGTGAGCGGGTGATCAAGCCCGACTTCGCGCCGCGCGCCAAGCACGTGATCTTCCTGTTCATGAACGGGGGGGTGTCGCAGGTCGACACCTTCGACCCCAAGCCCGAGTTAACCAAGTACGACGGGAAGCCGATTCCGAACGCCATCAAGACCGAGCGGAAGACCGGCTCGCTCATGAAGTCGCCGTTCAAATTCTCGCGTTACGGGAAGTCTGGGCTCGAGGTGAGCGAGCTGTTCCCCGAGGTGGGGTCGGTCGCCGACGACATCTGCGTCATCCGGTCGATGCACACGGAGATCCCGAACCACGAGCCCTCGCTCCTCATCATGAACACCGGGCACATCCAGCCCGGGCGGCCGTCGATGGGGGCCTGGCTCACCTACGGGCTCGGCACGGAAAACAAGAACCTCCCTGGGTTCGTGGTCCTCTGTCCCGATCAGCCCACCGTGGTCGGGCCGCCGCTCTGGAGCAACGGCTTCCTGCCCGCCATGCATCAGGGCACGTTTATCGCCGACAAGGCGCCGCGGCTCGCGGACGACTTCGACCCGTATGAGCTGATCCCCAACATCCACTCCGACTCCACGTCGCTCGACGACCAGCGAAAGGAAGTGGACTTGGTCGAGAAGCTGAACCGGATGCGCATGGCGCGCGTCGGGCCGAATGACGAGGAGCTCGAGGGCGCCATCAAGGCGATGGAGACTGCCTATCGCATGCAGACCGAAGCACCCGACGTCTTCGACATCCGCAAGGAGAGCGAGGCCACGCAGAAGCTCTACGGCCCGGGAAGCACGGCGCGCGGCTGTCTGATGGCGGTGCGACTCGTCGCGCAGGGTGTCCGCATGGTGCAGGTCTATTACGCCAAGGGCGACCCGTGGGACCACCACGACGACATCACGAAGCACCGCGTCAACGCCAGGCACTCCGACCGGGCGTTCGCGGCGGTGGTGAAGGACCTCAAGTCACGCGGCCTGTTGGATGACACGCTGGTAGTCTGCGGCACCGAGTTCGGACGCACGCCGGTGCTCGAGACCGGCGGTGGTGGCGCGGGTGGTAGGGTCACCAACGGGCGCGATCACAATCCGCACGGGTTCAGCATCTGGCTGGCGGGTGGCGGCGTGAAGGGCGGCATGACCTACGGCCGCACCGACGACTTCGGCTTCAAGGTCGTCGAGAACCCCGTGCACATCCACGACCTGCACGCGACCATTCTGCACCTGCTTGGCATCAACCACGAGAAGCTGACCTACAACTACAGCGGTCGCGACTTCCGGCTGACCGACGTGGCCGGCAAGGTGATCCACGACATCATCGCCTGAGGCGACGAGCAGGCAACGGTTCAAGGGGTCGGAGTCGTTGAACGGTTCAAGGGGTCGGTTCAAGGGGTCGGAGTCGTTGAACGGTTCAAGGGGCGGTTCAAGGGGTCAGAGTCGTTGAAACACTCGGCGCCTATTCGATGTGGAGGCACTGACCTTTGCCGTGTTCGCCGAGCGCCTGAAAGCAGGGGCGGTTTCGTCCGATCGGATGGTCACCCACGGGAAGTCGGCGTCGAGCAGCGCGTAGTTCATGAGCAATCGCCCGAGTCGACCGTTACCGTCGAGAAACGGGTAAACGGTGACGAACTCCACATGTGTGAGGACCGCGCGCGAAATCCCCCTGTCTACGGGGAGGCCCCGCTTCTCGCTTGTACGCTCCGGTCGGCGTTGGGCAGCTGCACTCCAGCGAAAACGCTCAGAGCGGCCCCTCCACGCCGGTCGGCACACCCCGAGGCGTCATGGACGGGACGTTCGACCGTCGCACCGCGTCGTAAAGCTGCATGCCCGCGATCATGCCGAGGATCGGGGCCACCCAATACAGCCAGTGGGCCGTCCAGATGCCGCCGACGATTGCCGGCCCCAGCGTGCGGGCCGGGTTGAAGCTTCCGCCAGTGAGCGGACCCGTGACCAGAGCGCCCGCAAAGACCGTCGCACCGAGCACGACGGGGGCGATGCTGGCCGGCACACGGTCGTCCGTGGCGACCGCCATGATGACGAAGCCCAGCAGGCCGGTGAATCCCATCTCGATCACGAACGCGCGCGCCAGCGTCACTGACGGCACCGTTGCCCCGAAGTCGCCCACGGGCCCCAGTAGCCAGGCGAGCAGCGCCGACGCCGCGATGGCGCCGACACATTGGGCCAGGATGTACGGTACGACATCACGCGACGGAAACCGGCGCACCGACCAGAAGCCCAGCGTCACCGCCGGATTGATGTGCGCACCGCCCAGGTGTCCGCTGGCGGCCACGATGACCGTCACCGCGAGACCGAAGGCCAGCGCGACGCCCGCATGACCGAACGCGCTGGTCGAGGCGGCCACCATCGCCGCGCCCGGGCCGATGGCTACGAGCGCGAACGTGCCGAGTGTCTCCGCCACGTAACACCGAACATCAGGGCGACCTGCCGCGTCGCTCACGACGACTCGTGGATACGGCGCGCCTGCTCGGCGAGTGTGGCGGAGTCGAACGACTCGACGGGCAGGGCAAGCAGCGCATTCACGCGTCCCTCCAGCGCGCCGAACGTTTCCTCGAACGCGAGTCGCGCCGCTTCGGGTGTCGTTTCCTCGGCCGGGTCGGGCAGGCCCCAGTGCACCGTCGCAGCGCCGGGCAGAAACGGACACGCATCGCGGGCGTTGTCGCATACCGTGATCACGAGGTCGTGGTGCGCACCCGCCACTGCATCGATATGCTGCGGAGTGCGGCCCTCCCACCGAATGCCGTGCGCACGGAGCGTTTCCACCGCATAGGGATTGACGCGCGCCGCGGGATGGGAGCCTGCACTCGACGCGGCAATCCGTCCTGCCCCTCGCGTCTGCAACAGGGCCTCAGCGATCTGGCTCCGCGCGGAGTTGCCCGTGCAGAGCACCAGCACGGACAACGGGCGGGACATCGTCGAGTTGTTGATGTCAGTCATCGTCATGAGTCGAGGGAGGCAGGCAGGAGGCGGGCCGTCGCGCCGAGCTTTCGCGCCATCGCGGTCGCGGATGCGGGGCAGGCGCTCCTGAACTCCAGGGTGTTCGCAATCTCCGCGGGCACGGCGTCGCGCGTGACCGTCTCGAAGCCGAAGCGCGGGAAGTAGTGCTCGGCGGTCATCGTCAGCAGGTACAACGCGTGGATCCCGCGTGCCTCTGCCTCACACACCACGCGCTGCACGAGCTGGTGTCCGAGGCCATGCCGCTGCCAGTCCGCGCGTACGGCAACCGACCGCAAGAGCGCGTTGTTGCCGCAGACCTCGAGGCCGGCGACTGCCACGACTGTAGCATCGAAATCCGGCGCTGACGCGACGATGAACTGTCGTGCGTCGGAGGCAAGCAGCTCGGTAACACCATCGACGGGAAGGCTCGCACCGGTGAGCAGCTGCAGGATCGCTGGAGTGTCCTCGACGGTCGCTGCACGCATTGAAGCCCGAGCAGCTGCCGGCTTGGTGGCCCGCACAAACGCCGCCATGATCTTGCCTTCCATCGCGGCGACGTTCGCCGTGTCGAGGCCCGACTCGGTCAGGAACTGGACGGCGTCTTCCGGCTTGTAGATCCGCGTGGGTTCGATGTCCGTGTGCGTGAAGCCCGCCTCGGTCAGCAGCGCGTGGAACTCCGATTCCTCGAGCGCGCCCGCCACGCAGCCCACCCAGAGCTCCATGTTGCGCCGCACGTCGTCGGGCATCGCGCCGCGCGTGACGACATCACTCACCGCGAAGCGACCACCAGGCTTGAGCACCCGGAACGCTTCCGCGAGTACGCGCCGCTTGTCGCCAGAGAGATTGATGACGCAGTTCGAGATGATCACGTCGACCGAGTTGTCGGGGAGCGGGATCGCTTCGATCTGGCCTTTCAGAAATTCGACGTTCTCGACCTTCGCCTCGGCCGCGTTCTGCCGCGCGAGCGCCAGCATGTCGTCCGTCATGTCGAGGCCATAGGCCTTGCCCGTCGGTCCGACGCGGCGCGCCGAAAGTATCACGTCGATGCCGCCGCCAGAGCCGAGGTCGAGCACCACGTCGCCAGCGTTGAGCTCCGCCAAGGCCGTCGGGTTGCCGCAGCCGAGCGAGGCGAGCACCGCGGCGGACGGCAGTTTGTCGGTCTCGCCATTCACGTACAGGTTCGACGTGATGGGGTCGACGCTGCCGTTGAACGCGTCGCCGCCGCAACAGGAATTCACCGGGCCGCAGCAGCTGGCGGCCTCGCCCGTCGCCAGCACACGGCGCGCGGCGTCGCCGTACTTCTCCCGCACGAGCGTGGTGAGCGGGGAGTCAATCGTAGGGATGGGCATCGGGGTGGTCACGGCATCGTCTCCGAGCAAGAAATGTTGATGTGTTGAACGCGAGACAACCAAGAAATGAGCGAGCGCTAGCCGCAGCAGCGGGCGTTGGCGGGCAGACGCGGGCGGCTACCCGATGCGACCGGGCGCATGTCGACGACGACGTCGTGCGCTATCGCCAAGGCCTCGGGTACGATCGTGTAGTACGACCACCGCCCCTCCTTTCGGTCGGTCACGAGACCGGCCTCACGCAGCACTTTGAGGTGGAACGAGAGGCGAGACTGCGCGGCATCGAGCACGTCCTGAAGGTCACAGACGCAGCGCTCGCCGTCCTGAAGCAGATGGAGAATGCCAAGCCGGGTCTCGTCAGAGAGGGCGTGGAACAGACGCGCGACAGCGGTCAGGTCGGGAGTCGTTGGTGTAAGCACGAGCGTAGAATACACCAACGAATCTTGATGTGTCAAGCACCTGTCATCCACCGCACGCCGAACCTGCACTCGCACGATCTCGTGCTCAGGCGCCAGCATCGCCTCGAGCACCGCGAGATCTTCGTCCGTTCCGACATTCCCCAACACCACACACGCATTTCGCTCGAGCATCCACTCGGGAACAGAGCTTTGCGCGGCCGAGCCACAAGGGGAAGTACGCGGAGGAGGGCCGCGAGCGGGTCGACCACTGCGATTCCGCCGCCGCCAAACGGCGTGGTTCGGGTTGCGTGACGCCGCTCCTCTATTCGAGGTGTGAAGGCGTGGGGGCAGCGCTGGCCGCCGCTTGACCCACTGTTCGGGCACTACTAGGATGGACCGCGCCGAGTCGGCCGGTTTACGGCGGCGCAGTGCCCACCTGCGACCAGAGCGTCATCATGGCAGCACTCCGAACGGTCGCCGCCGTGCTTGCGATCGCCACCGCACAGCTCACCGCCGCGTCCCAAACGGCGCGCGTCTCGCCGAGGGCCCAGCGCCAGATGCTGCCGGCGCACAGCGACGCGCCGACTTCTCAGCCGCTTCGCGTCAGCGCGGTCTCGCGTATCACGACGAACGACAACCGGCGACCCGCAGGGCGTCTTGAGCGCGGTGTCTACACGTTGCGACTCGAGGTACGCGAGGGAATGCTTTTCCCGGAGGAGGCGAATGGTCCGGGAGTTCCGGCCTTGGCCTTCGCTGAGGTTGGGGCAGCGCTGCAGGTGCCTGGACCGCTTGTCCGGGTGCCGCAGGGCACGGAGGTACGCGTGAGCATTCACAACCCCCTCCCTGACTCGTCTATCACGGTCCACGGACTTGGTACGCAGTCCCGCGCCGACGACTCAGGCCTGCGCATTCCGGCCGGTGCCACGCGACAAGTGACCTTCAAGGCGGAGACCCCGGGAACGTTCTTCTACTGGGGCACGACTGGCAACCGCGATCTGAATGACCGTGAGTGGCACGAGAGCCAGCTCTCGGGTGCGCTCGTCATCGATGCGCCAGGCGCGCCCGTCGAAGACCGCGTGTTCGTCATTGGCCATTGGTTTCGTCCGGGTGACTCGACGCTGGCGGTACCTCGGCCCGATCAGGAATTAATGGTGATTAACGGCCGGTCGTGGCCGCACACCGAGCGCCTGACCTTCACGCAGGGGGATTCGGTGCGCTGGCGGTGGATCAATGCTTCAGCCGTGTCGCATCCGATGCACCTGCACGGCTTCTACTTCTACGTGGAGAGTCGCGGCGACGCGCGCACGGAGCGGACGTACAGCGGAGACGCGCGTCCGTTCCTCGTCACGCAGCTCATGCTGTCGGGCGAGACGATGCGCGTCTCCTGGGTGCCCGAACGGAGCGGCAACTGGCTGTTCCACTGCCACTTCGCGTTCCATGTCTCCCATCACCTGGTGCTCAAACGCGACGTTGTGGCGCGAGGCGCGGTCGCCGATTCGACCACTGCCGGAGGGGCCACCCACGCGTCGCATGCGGCGCAGTCGCCCCGCGGATCAGTGGCAGCGGCTGTTGTGCCACACCAGATGGCGGGGCTCGTGCTCGGCATTCACGTGCGACCGGCGGCCGGTGTGCCGGTCGGTGCGTCCACGTCGTCGGCGCGACCCAGGGCACGCGCGATCCGACTGCTGGCGCAGGCGGCGCCCAACCGATTCGGCCGGCTCGCCGGCTTCGGTTACGTCGTGCAGGACGGCCCGGCTCCTCCGGCGCGAGACTCGATCAGCATCCCGGGGCCACTGCTCGTGCTGCGCCGCGGTGAGCCAGTGCGCATCACCGTTGTGAACCATCTGGCGGAGGCCACGGCCGTTCACTGGCACGGCATCGAGCTGGAGAGTTTCCCAGATGGTGTCCCTGGGTGGAGTGGCGCGCCCGGCCGGATCATGCCGCCCATTGCGCCCCGCGATTCGTTCGTCGCCGAGTTCGTGCCGCCACGCGCCGGCACGTTCATCTACCACACGCACGCCAACGAGCAACTGCAACTGGGCTCGGGCCTGTACGGCGCGCTGCTCGTCGTCGACCCCGAGCGGCCGTTCGATTCGGCCATCGACAAGGTGATCCTCGTCGGTGGGGCGGGAGCAGCGGATTCGCTTCCACAGTTCGGGTTGGAGTCGCCAGGGCTCGTGAACGGCAGCTCAGCGCCCCCACCGATGGACCTGCGCGCGGGGACGACGTATCGCCTGCGCTTCATCAACATCAATCCGGACTTTCGCGTGTTCTTCTCGCTGATGTCCGACTCCGCGCTTGCGGTCTGGCGGCCCGTGGCGAAGGACGGCGCGGACCTGCCAGCTCTGCAACGCGCGGAGCGAGCTGCCGTCCTGCTGACTGGGCCGGGAGAGACCGCGGACTTCGAGTTCACGCCGGCGACGCCCGGCGAGTGGCGACTGGAAGTGAAGACGCAGATCTCGGGGAATGGAGTACCCGGGTGGATCATCCCCATTCGCGTGCGCGTGCGGTGAGCGGTGTGCTGATCGTGGTCGAGCACGTCCCCGAAAAGCTGATCGACAACGACAGCGGTCGCGACTTCGGATACACCGATGTCTCCGGCCGTGAAACCCGAGCGAAAATATGATGTCGAGACCATTCGACCGGCGAACGTTGTTCAAGCACACGGCGCTCTTCACGGGAGCAGTGACCGGTGCGCTCGCGCTTCCGCTCTCGATAGGCAAAGCGGAAGACCTCGACGCCTGGTTGTCTAATCAAGGCGGCCCGTCCCTAAAAGATCAGCGCTCGCCCGGAATAATCGCGCGCGATGAAGCGTATTGGGCGCGCGTGCGAGGACTGTACCATCTTCAGCCTGACGTCGTGAATCTCGATCATGGCTGGACGAATCCACCTCCCCGCGCCGCCATGACCGAGCTGACGGCGAGAGCGCGAACGCTCGAGGCCTTGCCGGCTGAGCAGCTCCCGAAGCAGTGGGAAACGATAAGCACGACGAAAATGAGAGCGGCACTCGCGGCGGCGATGAACGTACAGCCGACCGAGATTGCGCTTGTCCGAAACGCAACCGAAGCACTCGACACTGTGCTGCTCGGATTCCCATTGAAAGCCGGCGACGAGGTCGTGTGTTCGGCGCACGATTACTACGCGATGCTCGATGCGCTCGAACAGCGACGCGCGCGGGACGGCATCGTTCTCAAGATGATCAACCCCCCGGTGCCTGCACCGTCGATGAACGCGCTCGAAGCGCTATATGTGGACGCCATCACGAGCAGAACACGGCTGGTCCTGCTCACGCATCCGAGCAATCTCACCGGACAATACCTTCCAGTGCGGCGGATCTCGGAGCACGCACATCGCGTCGGGGCCGAAGTGGTCGTGGACGCGGCGCAGTCACTCGGACTCCTCGACGATCCGCTCATGTCACTGGGCTGTGATTACTACGGCGCCAGCGCACACAAGTGGCTGGGAACACCCGTCGGACTCGGTGTCCTCTGGATGCGCCCGGAGCACGTCGCGAAAATCTGGCCCCTCCTCCCACCGATGAAGGAGGAAAAAGGCATGGCCCGGTTCGAATGGATCGGGACGGCACCGGAGTACGTCAATCCGGCATCGATTCCCGCCATCGCACTGCATGCTGCTCTTGGCGCCAGCCGAAAGGCGGAGCGACTGAAGTACCTGTCTTCATACCTGCGGGAAAAGATCACCCGAGCTTTTCCCAATGCGCGATTCTACGCGAGCCACGAGTTGAGCGGCACGCTCACGCACGTCGAATTTCAGGGAGTGGATCCGATCGCCCTCCAGAAGCGTCTCCGCGAGCAACACGGCATTCTGATTCAAGGGATGGGCGGCATCAGGAGCGACCCGTCACTCCGCGCGATTCGCATCTCTCCCAACGTGTTCACGGCCAGAACAGAGCTTGATCGATTTGTCGCGGCAGCATCGCGCGAAATTCCACGCCTGGAGAAGCGGGGATAGCTCGAAAGCGGGCGGGCAGGCTCGTGTCGGGTGGACGCCTACCCGTTGACAAGTATGCCGAAATGTTCAAGATTCATGAAGTGTGAACATAGCCCACCCTCGTGAACGTCAAAAAGCCATGCCTCCGCTCAAGCCTCAGGACATCGCCGTCGCTTTACAGCTCCTGATCACGCCAGGCGCGACGTATGCGGCACTTTCCGCGGCGACGGGACTGAGTCAGGGCGAGGTGCACAACGCCGTGCGACGGCTGCGCGGCGCACGGTTGGTTCTCGCCGGCGCGTCACTGGTGCACCGTGCGGCGTTGCTGGAATTTCTCGGATCCGGTGTGGCGTATGCCTTCCCGGCGGAGGCCGGAGCCGAATCGCGCGGCGTTCCGACGGCGCACTCGGCAGGCGAGCTCGCGGCGGAGTTCGGCGGATCAGATCCTCTGGTGTGGCCAAGCGTTGCCGGGAGCGTCCGCGGCGCGAGCGTGATGCCATTGTATGCTGCGGCGCCGGCGACAGCGGCACGCAATCCCGAGCTCTACGAACTGCTCGCGCTCGTGGATGCCGTGCGCCTCGGTCGCGCACGGGAGCGCACGCGCGCCAAGCAACTGCTGCGCGAGCGGATCATGTCGGCGTCGTCCGTGGTAGCAGCGGTGTAACCGGCATGACGGGCAGTCCCAATCGAGACCGCCTGGTGCGGACGGCCCGCCTGCTGCGGCCACTGCTTGGGGAGTTCGTATTCGTCGGCGGTCAGGTGGCCGAGCTGCTCGTCACCGATGCATCGGTGGTCCGCATGCGTCCCACCGATGATGTGGACGTGATAGTGCCAGTGACGACGCGTCGGGCATATCACGACCTCCAGAGGCGACTGATGGCGTTGGGATTCGCGCCGGATCAGCGAGCAGGTGCCCCAATCTGCCGCATGCGCACCAGCGATGATCTTGTGCTCGACGTAATGCCGCTCGACGAGGACATTCTCGGTTTCAGCAACCGCTGGTACGCGTACGCCGTGGAGAGCGCCACCGGATTCATGCTCGAGCGAGGGCTGGTCGTGCGCATCGCCGCATCGACTGCCTTTCTGGCGACGAAGTGGGTCGCGTTTGCGTCGCGTGGAGCGGCGGATCCGATGAGCAGCCACGACCTCGAGGACCTGATCACCGTGGTGGCGGGCCGTTCCGAGATCATCGACGAGGTCCGCGCAGCGCCACCCGCGGTCCGACAGTTCATTCGCACCGAGACGGCCGCGTTCCTCGATGCGCCGTGGGCCAGCGGAGTTCTTGAGGGCAATCTGCCTGACGCGCGACGCGTGCCGGGGCTGGTTGATGCGGTTACCCGTCGGTTTCAGCAGCTTGCGTCGCCGGACGGAGCGAGCTGATCGCCCACGCCGCCTGTTCGCGCACGACCTCATGTTCATGCGTGAGCATCGCGTGCAGCACCGCAAGATCCTCGCCGGTACCCACATTCCCCAGCACCACGCACGCGTTCCGCTTGAGCATCCACAGCTTCGCCCGCTTGATCGCGCTCCCCTTGAACGCCGCCGCGTAATCCGCGGCGTCCATCATGCAGATCGCGCGCGCCAACGCCCGCGTGCCTTCGCGTGACTCCTCATCAAGAAACATCGCGCGCGGACGGAACGCCTCTTCGCGCAGCGCGCTCGTGAACGACACGTTCCACGGACACACCTCCTGGGAGGTGTGTCCGCAAAACCGTTTTGAGTTGGCGCTCGGGACCGGGAGGCGAACTCGCAATGCGCCAACGAGTTAGACCGCGGACCCTTCGCCGGGCTCGGCTGGGACTCTGCTGCTGGGGCGGCGTGTTGAGGGCATGGGAGTGGGCTCGTTCGCTGCATTTTAGCCATCAGATCCGTTGCAAGATGCATGGCAATGGCGTTGCATACTGACTAGTTCTGGTGTTGCTTTCGCGAGAGTTGCTCACCAAATCCGCCCCTGCCTTCCCATCATGCCCTACCGTCCTCGCATCGTCGATCCGGAGCTCGCGGCCCGTCTCGCGGCCACCGGTGCCGTGGTCATTGAGGGTCCGAAGGGCTGTGGTAAGACGGCCACCGCACGCCAAGTCGCCCGGAGCGAGGTGCTGCTCGACGTTGACGAGAATGCGCGGCGAGCGATCGCCATTGATCCCAGCCTCGTCCTGGACGGCCCGGTGCCACGGCTCTTCGACGAGTGGCAACTCGAACCCACACTGTGGAACCACCTGCGGCGTGCCGTCGATGCGCGTCAGCAACCGGGCCAGTTCATCCTCACCGGTTCGGCCGCGCCAACCGATGACATCACCCGACACACCGGCGCGGCGCGGATCACCCGGCTTCGGATGCGTCCGATGTCGCTCTTCGAGACGGGTCATGCGACGGGCGCGATCTCGCTCGGCGCGTTGCTCGCCGGGGAGGCTGCCCGCAGCCAGGAATCGACGCTTACAGTCACCGACCTCGCGACGCTGGTGGTGATCGGTGGCTGGCCCGGCAATCTCACGCGCACCAGCGCGCAGGCGATGCAGGCATCGCGCGACTATCTCGACGAGATCCGCCGAGTCGATCTCAGTCGTGTGGATCGGTCGACGCGTGATCCCGGCAAGGTGGGGCGACTGCTGCGTGCACTCGCTCGGCACGTGGCAACGGAGGCAAGCCTCGCGACGCTGATGGCCGACACCGTGGGTGCGGAAGGCGCGGATGGCGCACTCGCCCGCGAGACGGTGCGTGACTATCTCGACGCGCTCGAACGCGTCATGATCATCGAGGATCAACCGGCGTGGGCGCCGCATCTCCGCTCTCGATCGCGGATCAGGAATGCGGCGAAACGGCATTTCGTCGATCCGTCGTTGGCGGCCGCCGCGCTGCGTGCGACGCCAGCGCGATTGCTCGCCGACCTGAATGCGCTCGGGCTGCTGTTCGAATCGCTCGTGGTGCGCGACCTGCGCGTGTATGCGCAGGCCTCGGACGCCACGGTGCTGCACTATCGTGACAACACCGGACTTGAGGTCGATGCGATCGTCGAAGTGTCCGATGGCCAGTGGGCGGCCTTCGAGGTGAAGCTGGGGCAGGGGCAGGTGGATGCGGCAGCAGCCTCGCTGCTCACCTTCGCGACACGGGTTGATACGGCGAAGTGCGGTGCACCGGCAGCGCTCGGCGTCATCACAGCGTCAGGCTACGGCTATCGGCGTCCGGACGGAGTCCATGTGATTCCGGTTGGAGCGCTGGGGCCGTAGGCGGCGAAGGTCGCTGCGTCGCGAGGTCAGCGCTCGAGCCCAAGGACGGACGCGAGGAAACGCTTGGTCTCATCCGCCACATCGCCACCGAGTTCGGCCATGTGGCGCTCGCGGTATCGCTGCACGCGCAGCTGCGCTTCACCGCGTTGCCCCAGTGCGAGCAACGAGCGAACGACACCACGGAGGGCCGCGTCCCAGAAGGAATCCTCCTGTAGCGCGCGCTGAAACGTCGCCAATGCTTCCGGCACCTGCTGCGCACTCAGCAGGTCCTCGGCATGCTCCAGCAGTAGGGCCAGATACTCCGCGCGAAGCTGGTCCCGCTGATCGTCGGCCCAACCGCCAAACTGTTCATCCGCGCAGAAATCACCGCGCCACCACGCCAGCGCCTCGGCCCGCGCGGCACGACGTACTTCCTCTGTCGTGCCGAGGCGAACGCGCCGCCCCGCCGATCGGAACGCCTGAATATCAACAACAAGGCCGCGCGCAACGCCCAAGCGATATCGGCCGCGCGCATGTTCGATCAACGCGGCCTCGCCAAGTGCGCGCCGCGCGTGATGCAACGTGACGTGTAAGTTGTTGCGCAGCTGCGAGGGTGACAGATCAGGCCACAACGCAAGGCCGATGGCGTCCTTGGTGCACCCATCGGGACGACAACCAAGAAGCGCACATAATTCGCGCGGTTTGGCGTAGGGCCACGCGCCGTGTCTCGTTCGTGGAGCCGTACGGGACCGAGCAGCTGCAAGGTGAGTGACGCCTCGTTGGTCTCTGCCTCTCGAGATGCCGGCGTCCCACCCAGACGGACGGCTGGGAACTCGGCTGTCTGTTCCGGGACCAGGCCGGCGAGCAAGAACATCGCGTCGAGCGGAGACGTCGTCGATTCAGCGATCACCGCGTCGGCCACGTCGGTGCCAAGTGTCTGCCGCAGCGACTCGTACAATGCCGCCGCATCAGGATCATCTTTTAGAGTACTGCCGCAACGCGCCAGCACACCTCGAGCAGCTCCATGGAGTCGAGCGGCTAGCGCATGATCACCGCGCGCGAGCGCCGCACTCGCCAACACGTTGAACGCGTTCGCCACAAAGAGTGTCGGCTGTCCGTCCGAGTCGGCCAGCGTAGTGCCCGCCAGCCGCGACGCTTCCCCCCATGCCTGACGCCGAACCGCAATCGCCGCGCGTTCGCCGCGGGCATACGCCATCGTGGAGTAGGCGCCACAGTCGCGCAGCATCTGCTCCGATTCGCGCGCGTACCGCTCTCCACGATCGAGATCCTGCGGCAGCAAACGCCAGCAGTAGCTGGCGGCGGCAATCCCCAGCGCCCCGCGCAACAAGCCGAGTGGCACCGTGTCCAGCCTTTCGAGCAGCTCACTGACGAAACCGATCGCTTCATCGGGGTGCGCGGCCACTAGCGACCGCGCCCCCACATCCAATGCGCTCACCAGCAGTCTCGGATACTTCAGTCGACGCGCGGCGGCCACGGTGTCGCGTGACATGGCGTGAAGCGCCGCGCCGTCAGCAGTCGCCGCGAAATAGCCGAAGTACTGCGTGGCGATTGTCGCACGGACCCAGGTTCGGCGTTCCATATCGGTGCCATCCGCCGGGGAGACCCCATCGCGCCGTAGCGCGTGCATCACGCGTGTGCACAGCTGCGCATTCGCACTCCAGTCCGTGACGTCGAGCAGGATACAGACACTGTCGCGCAGTACGCGCGCCGCTTGGACGCTCTCTCCGGGCGTGCAACACCACCACTCGATGGCGGCACGAATGTTGGCCAGGTCGGGCACCACACGAGCGCGCCACACGTCGTGGTCGGCGCGCTCCATCTGTTCGGCAGCGTGTGCGACGAAGTGTGCGAGCGCTGTGCGGTATGCGGCCGCGATCGCGTCACGCCATGGCTCGACCGCCAAGTGCGCGGCGGCGAACCGGCGCACTGGCTCGAGCATGCGGTACCGAACGTCCTCACCGGTGTCGTCGACGCTGACGAGCGAGCGATCCACCAGTCGCGGCGGCAGGTCGAGCGCGTCCTGTGTCGTGCTGGCCGGCACCGCGCCAAGCGCCGCCTGGCCCACGGCCTCGAACACCTCGAGGGACCACCCACCGACAAAGATGGACGCCGCGGCAGCAACGGCCTGCTCCGAGGCCGTGAGTTGCTCCCAAGTCCACGCCAGCGCGTCCTCCATCGTGCGGTGACGCGCAGGGGCCGTGCGCGGACCGCCGCGCAGGACCCGCAGGGCGTCGTGGAGGCGCGCGCGCATCTGCATCGGTGACAACGTGCGCACCCGCGCCGCCGCCAGTTCGAGCGCGAGGGGGACGCCGTCGAGCGCGCCGCAGATCTCGATGACGGCGCGCATCGTCTCGTCGGTGATGCGCAACGCCGGGTTGGCCTCACGCGCCCGGGCGAGGAACAGCGTCACCGCCGCTGTTTCCCGCGTCGCGTCATCGCCCGCGACGGCGAGCGGCGGCACGGGCCACGTCTTCGCCGGGAACACCAATTGGCTCACGACTTGTGCACAGCACACGCGTTGCCGGCGCGGACCGCAGAAGCCGGACGACGAAGTCGGCCACGACGTCCACAACGGGCTCGCAATTCTCGAGAATGAGCACCGGCGGCGTTGTGTGGCAGGCCACGCTGATCGTCTCGCGCAGCGACGGCCCCGCGCGCGGCGCGAGATGCAGGGCGGCCGCGACGGTGCTGAGGACGTCCGTGTCGGTGGCGGCTGTCGTGAGATCGACCCAGCGTACGACCTGGTCGTGGCTCAGCCGCTGCGCCACGGCGAGCGCCGTGCGCGTCTTGCTGATGCCGCCGATCGCCAGCATCGCATGACGGACACACCACCGCAGATCGAACCACCCCCGCCGGTCGGTGAAGATCTTTGGCGCAGTCGTTGTGGCACTGCTGCTCGTGTTTGTGATCATGCACTTGTCTGGCGGTGTCTTCCGCGGGCACGGCGCGTGACGTTCTCGCCGTGGGTCCGCAAGGCCGCGCTCACCGCCCATGTCACATCATCACTTTGCTGGTTCGGCGCGGTCGCCGCTTTCCTGGCGCTTGCCGTATCGGGGCTCCGGAGCGCGGACCCACTGCAGGTGCGCGCCGCCTAACTCGCCATGGACGTCACCGCGTGGACGGTCATCGTGCCGCTTAGTGTCGCGACACTCCTCACGGGCTTCGCCCAGTCGCTCGGTACATCGTGGGGGATCATGCGATATTACTGGGTGGTCGCCAAGGTAGTGCTGACGGTGCCGGCCAGCGCGATTCTGCTGCTGCACGTGCGGCCGATCAGCTATCTCGCCGACGTCGCGGCGGCGGGGACACTCGCATCCGGTGGCGAGCACCGACTGCGTGAGCAGCTCATCGCGAACGCAGGCGCGGCGTTGTTCGTCCTCGTGGTGACCACCATCTTGTCGATCTAGAAGCCGCGCGGCCTCACGCCATACGGGCAGCGAAAGCAGCGCGCGGAACGACCGTTCTGATTACTATCGCATGCTGCTCATGCTTGCCGCGGTCCCGCGTACTGTGCGCGTGCCAACGTGAAAGTCACTGACGGCTCGCCTCGAGTGCGACTCCAATGCGTCGTGTTGTCTGCGGCGCAGACACTGGAGATGAGAGCGTCCGCAGGAACGCCTCGATCTGGCGGCGCTCGTTCGCCGAGAGCCGAAGGGCCCTGAGCTCGCTATGGCCGGCAGGTGCCGCGGGCGCCGTATTGTAGTGTGCGATCACGGCCGTGAGCGACGATATCTGACCGGCGTGCATGTACGGCGCG
>NZ_JANPLK010000024.1 GCF_031426495.1 Gemmatimonas sp.
AATCGAAACACAAACACCCTTTAATGCTGGTTATTTTAAACGGGTTACTTGTCTTTTAACGCCGGCTTACAACGACTCTGACCCCTTGAACCCCTTGAACTTGCCGCCCTCATCGCCGCTTCAATCTCCCGAATCTCGCGCGGGCTCTTCGTGAGCCACTCCAAACTCCCGTCGCGCGCAATCAGATAATCGTCCTCGATGCGCACGCCGATGTTGCGGAACCTGCGCACGGCAGCCGCGAGCTTCGCCGACAGCGCACTATTCCGCTCCGTCTTCGGCAGCACGTCCAATACGTTCTCGCGCACATAAATCCCCGGTTCGATCGTGAACACCGATCCCGGTTGCAGCGTCCCGTCTACCTCGTAGCGATCGGGATCGTGCACTTCGAGTCCGATGCCGTGTCCGAGTCCGTGCATGTAGAACAAGCGATACTGCTTGCACTGGCTCTTGCCGTCGGCCGAGCAGTCGTAGGTGGCGTCGGGTGACTCGATGAGACCCAAGCGCGCCAGTCCTGCAGCGAGCACCGCATTCGACGAATCGCTCATCAACCCCGCGCGACGTCCGCCGCGGGCCTGACGTTCGGCCGCGGCCTGCGCATCGCGCACCACCTGATACACCGCGCGCTGCTCGAGCGTGAACTGTCCGCCCACCGGATACGAGCGCGTCATGTCAGCCGCGTAGCCATCGAAGCTGGCGCCGATGTCGACCACTACCATCTCGCCGCGCTTCATCTGCCGGTTGTTGGCGTTGTAGTGCAGCGTCGTGCCATTCGGACCCGATCCCACGATGCTCGAGAAACTCGGCCGCTCGGCGCCCTGCCTACGGAACGCGCGTTCGAGATCAGCCTGCACTTCGTACTCGAACCCATCAGCCTTCACCGCCTTGGCCGCATCGGCGTGCGCAACCACCGTGATCGTCGTCGCGCGCGTGATCAACGCCAACTCGGCGTCACTCTTGTACGCCCGCAGCTTGCCCACCTCACGCGCAATGTTGCGCACCGGGAGTGCAGGCACGCGCAACTTCACCGCCGCGATGTACTGATCGTCGAGCGTGAGACGGTTTGCGAACCCGAGGTCGGCCACCACCTGCAACGTCGGCGCCACCGACGCCCGCAGCAGCGAATCCACCACCGCATCCAACTCCGCCATCGAGCGCCCGCGCACGCCCCACGTGGCCTCGGCGTTCTCCGGACCCACGCGATTCCCCGTCCACACTTCGCGCGACGGCTCCTTCGGTTGCACGAACACCGTCCACGCCACCGACGCGCCCTGCTTCACCCCCACCAGCGCCGCATCCGGCTCGCGCATGCCGGTGAGGTAGTAGAAATTCGTCGCCTGAAAAAAGCTGACGTAATCCTCGCGCGGCTCACGACCGCCCAGTGCCAGAATGACGCCATCGCCAACCAGCGCCGACGCCAACGCCACACGCCGCGCCGCAAACTCCGCGCGCGCAACAGCCGGCGGCGCACCCACAGGCCGCTGCCCGGCCGCGGTGACGAACGGCGCCACGGAGGCGAGGGCGGCGAAGAGAACCCACGTGAGCGAACGATGCATGAAGACCAAGGGGCCGCGGGGGCGAACGAGCGAGTCGGACAGTGAAGCTATTTGGTGGCGAACGTGTGGGCGACCAGCGGTATCACCGCTTCGGGCCCCCCTCGTAGCGGTACTTCCGCCAGCCCATACGCGTTCCTGACCAAACAGCTTCCGGCAGGAAGTCACTGGTTCGCAACCGTGGCCGTATGTACTGTTATTACATGGACCCCATCGAACTCAAAGTCGCCCGGATCGGCAACTCCCGCGGCGTTCGCCTGCCGGCCAAGACGTTGGAGCGCTATGGCATCGGCGATCGCGTGATCATGGAAGAAACCGCCGATGGCATCTTGCTCCGGCCGGATCGCACCGCGACGCCCAAGCTGACGTGGCAGGACACCGCCAGAGCGATGGCCGCTACGAGTGACGAGAGCTGGAGTGAATGGGACGCCGTTGCATCCGACGGCCTCACCGACATCACGTGGGACCGCCCGCCCATGCGCCGCGTGGCCGATTCGAAGGCCGAATATCTCGCGCGCGATAAGAAGAAGCCGAAGTGAAACGCTACGATGTCTGCTGGGCGCAGCTCGACCCCACGATCGGATCAGAGATCGCGAAGACTCGGCCGGTGGTGATCGTCAGTCTCGACGTTCTCAACGACACGCTGGAGACGGTGACGGTCTGTCCGCTCACTTCGGTGCTGCATCCGACCTGGCGCACTCGCCTCGCGGTGCGCGTGGCCAGAAAGCACGCTGAAATCGCGGTCGATCAGATCCGCACGATCAGCAAGTCACGCATCGGCGCCAAACTCGGCGCGCTCTCGGCCGCAGATGCGACGGCGCTCCGTGTGCTGATCACGGCAATGTACGGGACACGGGAGTGAACGACGCCTGCTGACAGGGAAGCTATTTGGTGGCGAACGTGTGGGCGACCGGTGGAAGCGGCGCGGCGAGCGGGGCCGTGCCTCACGCCACTATCGCTCACTCGTCGTGGCTGTACTTCCGTCAGCCCATTCACGTTCGCCACCAAATTGCTTCCCTAGCGAATTCGCGCGGTTGCCACCGTGGCCAGGTCTGCGATCATCGGCCGGTGGTCCGACCCCACATCCGCGCCCACCCAGGCCCCGCGCACCTTGAACCATTTCGGCGCGCTCAGTACGTGGTCAATGCGCAATCGCAGCAGCGTGCCTTCGTGCTTGCTGAAGCCGAAGCCCAGTCCCTTGCGGTCGAAGGCGTTGGTGAGGCCGCTCCAGTAGCGCTGGTAGATCGAACTCTCCACCGGCATGTTGAAGTCGCCGGCCACCACGATCGGGATCTCGTCCATCTTGCGCGCCGACCACACCGACGCGCGCTCGGCCTCACTCTCACGGATGCGTGCGTTCAGCGCCACGCGATCTTCGCCGTTTCCGCTCGCGCGCTGCTCCTCTTCCGGGCTCGGCACACCGGTCGCGTTGTCGGGAATCAAACCTTCGTTGCCCAGTAGCGACTCGAGTCCTTTGCGCGCCGTCTCGAGATGCAAATTCACCGCGGTAGCGAACGTGTCATACCGAGAGGGAAGCTGTTAGGTGGTGAACGTGTGGGCGACCAGCGGAAGCGGCGCTACGGCCCTATCGAAGCGGTACTTCCGGTGGCCTCGTCACATTCGCAACCCAATTGCTTCCGGTGTGAAATCACGCGGTAGCAACCGTGGCCGCCAACTCGTCGCCGCACTCCTGCATCGCCACAATACTCGGCGCATAGCGCTCGAGAATCCCCGCCAATCGCAGCTTCACAATCGCGCCGCCCTGCGCGTTCAGCGACAGCACGCGAATGTGGTTCGCCCCCGGCGCTGCAGGCGGTGTGAATCCCGCGGTCGGTACCGCCGCCCGAAAGCCCATGATCGGCATGATCGCGACGAGCGCACCCACCGCCAGCAGCTTCACCGACGTCCGCGCAAACAACAACGCCATCGGCGCCAACACCGCCAGCGGCAACAGCACCACCCACCGCGGTCCATACGCCAGCAACGTGGCCGGCAACCAGAACTCCGACACGGTGAACAGCGCAATCCACGTGGCCACCATCGCCCCCGCGTACATCACCGCCGCGCGAAACGTCCACCGCGTCGTCGCGCGTCGCGACGACCACTCCGACACATCAACCACCGGCCACTGAAGACGGGGCATCCGCGGCACTCGCGCCAGCAGCCCACTCAGGTCGACTGTGGCCCGCTTCCGCGACCGCCGCGTCGACTTCCGCTCCGACCGCCCACCTACGACTGTCTCCTTCTCCACCGGCCGCGCAATCACCACCGACCGCCCACAACGGCACTTGATCGTACGGCCAAGATGCTCGTCACCGCTGTGAATCACCGCGCCGCAGGCGCAAACGATGTTAAACGCCGGCCGCTGTGGCGAACGTGTCATTTCAAGAGGGAAGCTGTTGGGTGGCGAACGTGTGACCGACTGCCGGAATTACCGCTTCCGGCCCCCCTCGTAGCGGTACTTCCCTCGCCCCGTCACGTTCGCCACCAAATTGCTTCCGGTGGGAAGTCGCACGGTGACCACCCGTGGCCGCTGTGGCAAACGTGTCATTTCAAGAGGGAAGCTGTTAGGTAGCGAACGTGTGGCCGACTGCCGGAAGCGGCGACGAGGTGATGTCCTCTTACCTCCTCCCTGACACCCTCCCCCCTGCTTCCTAGGGTGTAAAAAGTCCGGTCATAAGAGGGCGCTCGTAATCACACTCTCTATGATCCCGAGCCCGAAGTACGCGATCAACACCGTGATATCGATCATGCCGATCGTCGGGATGACCTGGCGCAGCGGCGCGAGAAACCATTCGGTAAGCACGTACGACCAGCGCCACCACTTGGAGTACGGGCTGCCGCCGACCCAGCTCGAGATCACGCGGGCGAACAGCGCGAGCTTGAGGATGCCGAATGTCCAGCGTACCAGCAGCGCCGCCAGCGATGCGCCGGAGCCGCTCATGTACGCCAGCATCATGAGCTGATCGCGCACGAAGCCCACGGCCGAGAGCAGGATGAGTCCACCCACGATCACGGCGGCCAGGGCCCACCAGGGGGCGGCGTACGGCGTGCCGCCGGCGCGCATGATGCGGCGCTCCATGGGGGCGATCAGCCACGGGTCCACCTTGTCGCGGGTGAAGCGCGCGAAGGGGGAGAAGGGCGAGATCTTGCGGGTGCGTACGCTGTACGACACCACGGCCGCGACGGCGGCAAAGGCGCCCGCCACGAAGACCGCGGGGCGCAGCACGCCGAGGAGCAAATCGAGAACACCGACGAGGGATCCGAGCATAACCGAATGATACTCCTCAGGCGTGTGTTCGGCGGGGACTAAAGCCCCAGTAGAACGCGGACGTACTTCTGTACGCTTTCGATTCTCGGGTAGGTGACCTCACCCATGCGGCGCACCAGTCGATCTTTGGAGATCGAACGCAGGTCCTCGCACTTGATGTAGCTGTCGAACGTCAATCCCGCCTCACCGGCCGGCACAAGTACATGGGTGGGAATTCGGCGCTCGGTCTTCGTTATGGGCACTACGATCACCAAGTCGGCCGGGCCTTGATTGAACTTGTCCACCGAGAGGACGAGCGCCGGCCGCATGCCGTCCTGCTCGCGGCCCCGCGTCGGGCTGAGGTCAACCATCCACACGTCGCCGCGTGAGGGCATGGCCTGTCGCTCGACGCTACTCATTGGCGTGGTCCAATGCCGAGCCACTGTGCGCGGTGGCGTCCCACGCCATTCGCTCGGCCTGTTCTTCTCTCCATGCGACTGGATCAGCCTTGAGCTGCGCAAAGGCCGCGTTGATCTCGTCGAGCAGCCGCTCTCGATGGTAGCTCTCCAGCGCCTCGTGGATGATCTCCTGGTGCTGCTTGCCGGTCTGCGCGGCCAACGCCTGTAGAAGCGCGTGGTCGCTATCTAGAATTCGCGTCGTTGCCAAAGTGACTCCTCCGGTTACAGGGCGGTGTACTGACTGGAATACAAAGTAGTCAACTTCGCCGCACCGCGTAGCGCCCCGCCGCAGCGCCTGCGGCCAGTAGCGCCATCATGATCACCCAGTCGCGCGCCCCGATCGGCGCCACGCCGAAGAACCGAGGCATGGCCGCCGCGCCCACCCAGAGCCACAGCATCGCGATGCCCAGCACGCGCCCACTCCGTGCGGCAGCCTGAATTCCCCACCATCCGATCGGCACCATCAACGCAGCAAGCCAGCAGATATGCGCCAATAGCTCGAAATTCCCACCGATTGAGAACACGGTCTGGATCAGCGCCCACCCGATCACCGGCGTCAGCGCCATCGCCCGTGATCCCGTGAACGCCGCCGACGTGGCCGACAGCCGCAGCGTATCCGGCGCGCTCCACGCCTCGAGCACCACCGGCCGCGGGTCGGCCACCGAGCGCCCGGCGAAAACCCCCGGCAGCGAGAGCGTCGGCATGGCCAGCCCCCAGTCCCACGCCCGTCGCGTGACTACCAGCTTCGCTGCCAGGTCTTCCTCGCCCACGAAGGCCACCGCCGACGAGTCGCCGGCTTCGCCTCTGGACACGTGCAGATACCCGATCGGCACCAACGCGCCCCCCTCTTCGCGCCCGCGCAGCACCACCCGCATGGCCACCGTGGCCGGCTCGCGCGACACCGCCACCATGAGCGGCCCTGTCCCGCGATGCGTGGTCGTGAAGCCGTTCACCACCAGCGTGTCGGCAAGCCCGCCAAACCACCCATGCCCCGGCGTAAACGGCAGCGCACTCACGCCGTACGTCGTGCGCGCCGTGCGGTCGAGCGCCGACTCCCCCCACGGCGCATCAAGCTCCCCCGACCGCGGCCCCAGCGCCGCACTGGTGAGCGCGAAAAGCAGCACCACCCCAGCCGCCCACCCCCAAGCCAGTCGCACCGCCACCCGCCATGACGCCGGAAACAGCCACCCCCGCAGCGCCAGCACCCACACCCCCACCAATCCACCCAACCCATTCGCCACCACATCCGCCCAAGCCGCCGAGCGCGCCGGCGGCACACCAATCGACTGCAGCCACTCCACCCCCAGCGAAAACCCCGCCGAAAGCAGCAGCACCACCCACCACCGCAGCCCCAACATCGCGAGCGCCAACCCAAAGGGCGCAAACAACACCACGTTGCTGATGCCGTCCGTCAGCCACAAACCACCGCACGCCAAACACCACCGCGGCGGCATACTCGCCACATCAATCGCCCCATACGGCGCCAGCGTAGCAAGCAGTACGAGCAGCACGCTCCCCGCCAGCAGAAGCCGCCCCAAGACTCCCTACCCCCGACTCCCGACCCCTTACTTCGCCGTTATCGAAGCACCGCCTTCGCGATCGTCTGCAACTGCATATTGCTCGTCCCCTCGTAAATCGTGCCGATCTTCGCGTCGCGATAAAACTTCTCCACCGGATACTCGCGCGTATACCCATACCCGCCGAACAGCTCCACGCACAGCGACGTCACGCGCTCGGCCATCTGCGACGAGTACAACTTCGCCATCGCCCCTTCACGCGCGATGTCCTGGCCCGCGTCCTTCAAGCGCGCCGCGTTGTACACCATAAGCCGTGCCGCTTCGAGCTCGGTAGCCGCCTGCGCCACCTGGAACTGAATGCCTTGGAATTCCGCGAGCGACTTGCCGAACTGCTTGCGCTCCTTCAAGTGCGCCACCGCCGCCGTCATCGCGCCCTGCGCCACGCCGATCATCTGCGCACCGATACCGATGCGACCTTCGTTCAGCGTTTCGATCGCGATCTTGTAACCGGTGCCCACGTCACCCAACACATTCGCGTCACTCACGAACGTGTTCTCGAAGTGCAGCGATGTCGTGCTCGACGCGCAGATGCCGAGCTTGTGTTCCTTCTTGCCTACCGAGAAGCCGGTCGCGCCACGCTCCACGATGAACGCCGTGATCCCCTTGTAGCCCATGTCGGGACGCGTGTTCGCGAACACCACGAACACATCGGCCTCACCGCCATTCGTGATCCACGCCTTCGATCCGTTCAGCGTCCAGCCGCCGTCTACTTTCTCGGCGCGCGTGGCCAAGCCGAACGCGTCTGACCCGGAGCCCGGCTCCGACAGCGCATAGGCGCCGATCGTGCCCGCTGTCATGCGCGGCAGAATGCGCGCGCGCTGTTCGGCGTTGCCGTAGCGGTACAGCGGGTAGTTCACGAGCGTGTTCTGCACATCCACCTGAATGGCGGCCGATGCGTCTACCTTACTCAGTTCTTCCACGGCGATGGCGACCATCATGAGCGATCCGCCGGCGCCACCGAACTCGTCGGGCAGTTCAATGCCCATAAGTCCCAGTTCGACGAACTTCGCGGTCAGTGCGGGGTCGATCTTCCCGGCGTCCTCCATCTCACGAACGCGAGGCCGCACCTCTTGCTCGGCCAGATCGGCCACGGCCGCGCGGAACAGCTCCTCCTCCTCGGAGAACATCGTGAGGGGGGCGCGGGTGAGGTCGGAAGAAGACGGAGCAGTCATCGCCATCGGGGTATGGGGGAGTCGTCCTTGGGATTTAAGGAGCGAGACAGCGAATGAGAAGCGGTAAAGCCCGCCGGGTGGTCACGGTCGCGGTGGTCAGCTACGCGGTCGGCATGGCGCTCGTGGCCGCGGCCGTGGCCATCGCCGGCGACAGCAACGCCCTCGGCATGCTGCTGCTGTTCGGCCCGAGGTGGCTGCTGGTGTTTCCGTGGGCCCTGCTGGTGCCGCTGTCGCTTGCGGCGCGCCGGTGGGTGACGGCCGCTGCCATCGTGGGCAGTGTGGTCACGCTGTTCCAGGTGAGCGGCTTCGAGATGCCGAGCGCACAGTCGCTACGACATTCGATACGAAGCGTTATGAGGAGCGGAGCAGGGGCGGGTAAGGCGTTGCGGGTCGTGACCTACAATACCGATCGCTCGGCTACGTTGGCGCAGCGCATGGACACCGACCTGCTGGCGTGGGACGCCGATGTGATCGTGATGCAGGACTGCGCGCCCGAGGTGGCGGCGGCGATGCAGACTGCGGGCACGAGATACCAGATGTTCCGCTCATCCGAATTCTGCATTGCCACGCGATTGCCGATGCGATCACCGGTGCAGCTGCACGGCTCACGCAAAGAAGGGCGGGCGGTGGTGTTCAGCGTGGAGTGGCAGGGCGCGCCGATTCGTATCGGTACGGTGCATTTGCCGAGTCCACGGACCGCGTTGTGGGCCGCGCGGCGCGGGAGTGGCGATCTGCTCGAGGAGAGCGTGCAGCAGCGCGCCGAGGCCTCGGGGGCGATCGCGGCCTGGATGCGGGAGGGGGAGCGTGGCCCCATCGTGGTAGCCGGCGACTTCAACTTGCCCGTAGAGTCGCAGGCGCTGCGTCATGACTGGATGTGGTTGCGCAACGCCTTCAGCGACGCCGGGTGGGGCTTCGGCCACACCATGTTCGCCGGCCGGCACCGGGTGCGCATCGACCACGTGCTGGTGTCGCGCGAGTTCACGGTGCGCGGCGCCCGCGTGCTGAGTGGGTTCCCGTCGGAGCATCAACCGGTGGTGGCGGAGCTTGAGCTTGTTCCGTAGTCGGTTTGACGTCACGTGGCTTATAGAGTACAGTGCTTATGTAGTGTATTGCATAAGCTATGTATAGATCGAGGCCAATCGTCCTCAACCGGCCCATCCTATGTCACCGACCCGGGAATCAGCCCGCCTTCCACTGTTTGTCGATCGCGAAAGCGAGCGGGCGCAGCTTCGAGCGTTGCTGAAGCGCCCCGGGCCGAGCCTGGCGCTGGTGACCGGACGTCGTCGCGTGGGCAAGACGTACCTGCTCATCAATACGTGGCCAGAGGCGCAGACCTTCTATTTCGTAGCCGCCGAAGGAACCAGCACGATCAATCGGCGCGAGCTGGTGCAGTCCATCGCGCGGCACTTCGCCCTGGCACTCGACCCGGCGGACTACCCGACGTGGCGCACGGTATTCAGGCTGCTGTACGAACTCCGAACGCCCGAGCCTCTGGTCGTGATCCTCGACGAATTCCAGTACCTCATGGGAACCAAGGACGGCGTGCCCTCGCAGCTCAACGCGATCCACGACGTGCATCGTGACGATCGACCGTTCGTGCTGGTGCTCTGCGGTTCCGCCGTGCGGACGATGGAGCATCTCAACGCGGGAGACGCACCACTCTATGGCCGCTTCGCCCGGACGATTCGTGTGGCGCCGTTCGACTACTTCGATGCCGCTGCACTCGTGCCTGTCTCGTCGAATCGGGAGCGCGCCATCGCCTACGGCATCGTAGGCGGCACACCCCGATACCTGCGTGCCTTTCAGTCAGACCGAAGCCTGCAAGAGAATGTTGCGGCCGAGGTGCTCGCTCCAGGCGGGCAGATCAGGATGCAGATCGAATCGTTGATCGATCAAGAGCGGGGACTTCGGAAGACTGAAGAGTACAAAGCCATTCTTCGCGCCATCGGTGCCGGCCACACGAGTGCGCAGGAGATTGCGTCGTACGTCGACATGGCGCACGACATCACGTCGCTACGGCGCATGCTGGATCGCCTCGTCGAGCTCGGGTACGTCCGCGCCGAGCGCAATTTCGCGGCACGGCGCACGTCTCCGTATCGATATCGGCTCGATGACCCGGCGTTGCAGTTTCACGCCAAAATGGTCTCGCTGTTCCGCTCGGAGCTGGCCACGTACGACCCTGCGGAAGTCTGGGAACGCGAGATCGCGCCAGCGCGCCTGGATACGTACATGGGTGCGATCTTCGAACGCATTGCGGCCGAGGGATATCAACGCCATCGCCAGCGGCTCGGACTTCCCATGATTGAACACTGGGGCCGCTGGGAGGGGACCGTCACTCCGCAGCGCGGGAGGGGAGAGCCGCGTTCCTTCGAGGTGGACATCGTCGCGTCACTCACTGATGGACGCATGCTCACCGGCGCTATCAAGTGGGGAGACCTTGGCCTCGACGTCCACGCGAAGCACCTGCGCGAACTCGCGGTGCTGGCCGATGCCGGTCAGACATGGGCACGCGAGGCGCTCCGTCCGAACGCTCCGCTGCTCTACGTAACCGGCAAAACGCTCTCCGCTGATTTCAAGGAGAGAGCCGAGCAGGATGGTCACCCCGTGTACACGCTCACGATGGAAGACCTCTACCACGGGCTGATGCCGGCGGTGATGCCGGCGGTCTCCGGTGGTTGACGGCAGCAGCCCTGAAGGGGTCCGCGTGTCGCAACTGCGGCCATCACGTAATGAATACGTAGTAATTGCGTATTTTATATGTAGTCAGTAATTAAAGAGAGGCCCAGACGCCGTTCGTTCTTTCCTGGAGAGACAACGTCCATGTCGAACACGAAAACGCCCATGAACCGCTTGGACACCAGCGTCACGGATGCGCTCACGATCCAAAAAGCACAGCGACTGATGGCGCGCCTTCAGGTAGGCAACGCCGACCTCTATCGCTACGCGCTTGATGCGCTCGACTGGTGCGTGCGCCAGCGCCAAGAGGGCCGCCAGATCGCGAGTCTGGGGCCAACGGCGATGGTCCGTGAACTGTCGGCCCCGTACCTCGAGGCCGCGACACTCGACGATCGGGTGGTGTATCTCGACGGCGCGGCGTTCGACCAGATCGTTTCCCTAAACGCTGCGCATACAACGCCGTCGGACGAGCTTCGGGCGCTCATGGAAGAGGCCCGGGAGCGCGCTGCCGCAGCGGTGCGCTAGGTGGTCACGGGCACTATTGGGCCGCTGCAAATCCGTCCGCTGGAACGACGTGATTGCAAGGGCGGATTCTCGTGTGGCGTACCCGCCCTCGACGCGTATCTGCCGAACTTCGCCTGGCAGCACGAACAGCGCGGAATCGCTCGCGTGTACGTGCTGGAGCGTATGGGCGGCGAGTCGGGGGTACTGGGGTTCTACACCCTCTCGGCGAGAAGCGTACGCAAGGCGGACATTCAGGAGGCGGTGACACACTCCCTGCCGACGTTCGATATCCCTGTTTTCTACATCGGCAGCTTTGCCGTCTCGAGCTCCGCGAAACGACAGGGCTACGGCCGTCAGCTGCTCGGCGACGCCTTGTACCGATGCGTTCAGGGGGCTGAAGCCGTTGGGGCGCATGGTGTCTACCTCGACTCGCTGTCTGACGAGAGCACGTCGTTCTACCGCTCAATGGGCTTCGTGGCAATCGGCAGCGCCAAGACGCCTCAGCCCGTGTATCTCCCGATGACCACATTGCGAATGGCCTAAACAATGGCCTTGTGATCGAGTCCGGCAGTCCAGTCGGTCCCATCTTTCCTACGCAACCTTGCCCACGTCGGACGTCCACACGGCGCACGCGTCGCTCAACTCCTGCCACGAAGACGGAGGCTTGCCGCGCTCGAGCATGGATCGAAACACCGTATAAGGATCGTTTTTCGAGCCAGATTTTCGAAGCGTCTCTTCGTCGTTCAGCCACGCGAACACGATGAGCTTCGCATCGCTGCGATAGCGAAAGAAGAGGCGAAAGCGGCGGTTGAACTTCGCACGCCGCCAGAACTTCGCATCGTCGCCCAGCGTGGTGCCGAGTTGATAGCGCTCATGGCTTGGGTCACTCGGGATTTCCGTGAGCGCAACGTCAGCCAGGCGCTTCAGGAACTTCGTACTCGGATGATCTCGGTAGCCGTCGGGGTCCTGTGCTTTGAGCCGCACGACCTCACTCACGAGAGCGTCCCACGAGGTCGCGAACGCCTGCCATCGCAGCAGGGTCCAGCCGTTGCGCCGCACGCTACGGCAGGTGGAAATCGTCTGAAAACGCCGTGTCGTCGCTGGCCTCGACTCCCTCGACGAGCGACGCGATGAGCGCGATCTGCGCCCGGTCGATCGGCGTGAACAGCGTCGGGTTCGAGGACATCTGCTGATCCATGAAGGCGAGGAAGGCGCCGAGCATCGGGTCCGCCTCCACCTCGGCCACTGTCTCTTCGTGGCCGTTCGCCCTCACGAGCAGCCGGCCGGGGGCGATCACATCGACCACGTATTCGCCGGAGGCAAACTCCGGATGATCGCGGTAGAGGGCGGCGTCCAAGCGAAGTCCCCTGGAGTTTCCGACCTTCGTGGCGGTCGCGTGAAATGACATGCGAACCTCAGGGTGAATTGAACGACGTAGTAACAAATGTACTAACGCAAACACTGCAATCAAGACCCGCGAGACCGCAGCGCGTCACGAAGGTCAGTTCTCTCGTTTTATGGTCGAGTCCGGCACGCCAGTTGCTCCCTTCCTTGCAGAGTGAAGGATCGGGCCCACACGGTGACTGTCGAGCATATGACCATAACTGCATCCAATTCAACGACTTCCAAGATCGGCGCCGAATTTCGGCGTGCGACGCGTGCCGCGAGTGTGATGGCATGCGCTTTGGGGGTGTTGCAGGGATGCAGCGGCGCTGACGCAGTCGCTCCGCTGTCTGTAGCAAAGCCGCCCGTCGCGCCGCCGATTTCCGGGACGAACGCCGTGCCGGCGATCCCTCGTTTGGCGCAGTTCTCACCCGATACGCTGGTGTCCGGTGCCTCGGTGGTCATCACCGGCGAGAACCTCGCCCACGCCATCGACTCCATCAGCCTGACCGTCGGCGGCGTGGTGCTGCAGGTCCGTAGCGCGTCGGACACCCGCATCGATGCCTTCGTGCCCGCTGGCGCGCTGCCCTGCGCCGCCACTGCCACGCAGCCTGTCACCCTCACCGTTGCCGGTACCGTGCTTACGGCCACCGTGCCGGTGCGCGCCGCCAACCGCCTGGTGCTCAAGGCCGGCGAGTCGGCCAATCTGCTCTCGGCCGATGACGTGCGCTGCACAGAACTCGTGGCCCCGACCACCGGCACCGCCCGCTACATGCTGGCCGTGGTGAACACTAGCAGCGTGGCCTCGGCCAGCAGCGCCTTCGAACTGCGCGGCACGGGCACTGGCGCGATGGCCGGCCAGATGTCGGCCATGAAGAACCCGCAGGCGTTCGGCAGCATGGTGTCGGCGTCGTCGCCGAACAGCTTGATCAACGCCTCGCTGCTGCCGGGCCTGCGCACCGAATCGCTGGTGGCGCAGCAGGCATTGGCGGCCGAGTCGCGGCACGATGATCAGCTCGACGCGCAGCGCACGATCGCTGCCCGCTCCGGCTCGGCCACCACGCAGTGGGTCGCGGCACGGGCCGAGAAGATGAATCGCCTCGGCGTCGCGATGGCCTCGAGTGCCGCCGCGCTGAACGTGGGCGACGTGATCACGATGAAGGCGATCTACAACAGCTGCAGCGCTGGTCGCGATGTGCAGGCCCGCGTGGTGTACGCCGGCTTGCGCGCCGTGGTGCTGGAAGACGTGGCCGCCCCGCGCGCCCGCACGATGGACGCCGACTATCGCGCCATCGGTGACGAGTTCGACCGCGTGCAGTATCCGCTGCTGCGCGACAACATCGGCGACCCGTTGGCGATGAACGGGGCCATGAACGGCGACGGCCGCGTGACGATGCTGTTCACGCGCTTCGTGAACGATTCCGTGGCCGGTACGGCGGGCTATGTGAGCGCGTGCAACTTCTATCCGAAGAGCACCTTCGCCGCGAGCAACGAGAACGAAGTGTTCTACGCGCGGGTGGCCACGGCCACCGAAACGCCGGCCGACTGGCGTCGTGCCATGCGCAGCACGGTGATCCACGAAGGGAAGCACCTGGCCAGCTTCGCCGAGCGGTTGGCGAGCAACCTGCCGTTCGAAGAGTCGTGGCTGGAAGAGAGCACGGCGCGCATCGCCGAAGAGCTGTACTCGCGCACCTTCACGAGCGGCGGAAGCTGGAAGGGCAACACCGGCTTCGCCACCACGGTGCGGTGCGAGGTGTACCAGTGCGACGACCGTCCGCTGATGATGTGGAAGCACTTCTCGATGCTGCACCAGTACCTGCGCGGCGTGGACACCCTGTCGCCGTTGGGCGCGTCGACGAACAACGACGTGACCTTCTACGCCAGCGGCTGGTCGCTGGTGCGTTGGGCGGCCGACCAGTACGCCACCAGCGAAGGCGCGTGGCTCAAGGCGCTGGTGAAGGGCGGGGCCCAAACCGGCCTGGCCAACCTCGCGCAGCGCACCGGCCGCCCGGCGGGCGAACTGCTGGCCGATTGGGCGCTAGCCAACGCGGTGGACGACGTGGCCGGCTTCACCCCGGCGCGCAAGCAGCTGAGCTTCCCGAGCTGGAACGTGGCCGATGTGTGGAGCGGCCTGGCGGGTACGTACCCGGGCGCGTTCTCGGCCGCTCCTTTACGGGCGCGGGCGATGAGCTTTGGGTCGTTCACGCTGCCCGTGCAGCAGCTGCGGGCGTTCAGCAGCAGCTACTTCAGCTTTGACGGCGCGCAGGCGGGGGGGCAGTTGATCGAACTGCGGGGGGAGGGTGGGACGACGCCGGCGCCGGCGGGATTGCGGGTGGCGGTGGTGCGGGTGGAGTAGGGGGAACCATTCGAGGTGGGAGACGGTCGGCATCTTGGCATTCGAGAATGCTACGAAAGACGGCGTTTACGGTCGTGAGACGGTGGAGTGTGATGACGGGCTCGGAAGAAATTCGTTCTGTGCAAACATTCCGTCTGCTTGGTCATCGATGCACGCAAAGCTTGCGCGGACAGTACTGACGCTGCTCATTGCCGTCAGCATTACAAATGCCCGTCCGATCCTTGGACAAGCTACGCCGAAACAGTGGAGCTTCGCGGACGGTGGCAATGGGCATTGGTACCAGATCTTTTCTGCGGTGCCGGGCGGGCAAGAGGCGAATCTGCAGTTCACGGGAATGACGTGGAACGGTCAGAGCGGCCATCTGGCGTCCCTAACGAGCCGCGCGAAGAATGACTTCGTTGCCTCGTCTCTTGCTATACCCTTGCTCCTTCTGCCTCTTTACGGCTTCTGGATTGGCGCAGTTCAAGACCGCGATGTTTCCATCCTCGACCGCCTACTGCATGATGCACATCGCCTCACCCACACCGCCGGCTCCCTCCGCCGTCTCTCCAGTGCGGACACGACTCCAGAACCGGTGGATTAACTGATCCCGTGGCGTCCGCTAACTCGGCGATCGGCATAGACCGAAACGGCTGATCAACTTGGTCCGAAACGCGTAATCGCCTAGGTCCGAAATGCGTGGTCGACATCGCCGAAATACGCACATCACGGCACGAGGGATGCGCCCCCTGCCCGAATAGATCCTGACTGCACAATTCTCTTCGGTGAATCAACGAAATCTCATTCCGGCGATGACAACTGAGCATCGGCGATCAATCGGACTTCTCGGCGTAGCAATTTCAGCGCTATCTTTGATCAGTTGAAGGTGCGCACTGGTTTTGTCGCTTTGTAGCTATTGAGCCTGCGCGTCCGGTAAATGGTGGCGCGGTGTTGACCACTACAATTCTCGCGTGACGATCGACAGGCCGATGCCTCCTTAACTCTTGTTTCGGCGGTGTCCTCATGCCGCATTCGCGCCTTCGTGTCTTCACCCCACCCTCGACAACTAGTCCGCTGACGAGCCCTCCATCAGTGCATGCGCCGCCGCGCACAAGTGCCCAGACCACCCCCAAACTATTGGGGCTGGAGATTGTCCGCTTTCTTTCGGCGCTGGCCGTACTGGTCTGGCACTATCAGCACTTTTTCTATGTTGCCGATGCGCCGTTAAGCTTTGATCGCCCGAGCCAGCCGTTCTTTACGACACTGCGGCTGTTCTACGAATTCGGTAATTATGGAGTCCAGCTCTTTTGGTGCATCAGTGGCTTCATATTCTTTTGGAAATATCGGGAGATAATCGCCAGTCGAGCTATCGGCCCTATGAAATTCTTCGCATTGCGTTTTTCCAGGCTGTACCCTCTTCATCTCGCTACGCTACTAGCGACAGGAGCACTGCAGTCGCTCTATCTAAGCACCCATCAGCGGCCGTTTGTCTATCAGTTCAATGACCTTCGTCATTTTATACTTCAGCTTGGACTAGCCGGAAGCTGGGGGCTGGAGCGCGGCTATAGTTTCAATGGGCCCAGCTGGTCTGTTTCGGTGGAAGTGCTGGTCTACTTCGTGTTCTTCGTGACGCTTCGCCATGTGAGTCGGTCGTCGCTGGTGAATTTGGCGATGGTAAGTGCATGCCTGCTGCTTCAACAGTATAGGGACTACCCACTGGTGGAGTCGCTCGCCTTCTTCTACGCGGGCGGGCTCTCAGCCATCGCGTACCGGCACTACCAAGCCAAGGGGCGCCAGCGGCGGGCTTTGACTGCAACGGTTCTGGCGGTGTTCGTACTACCCGCGGCCACCTCAATGGCAGGAGTGTTGAAATCCGAGGCGATGTTACGCCACTTTCTAGTACTCTACGTTCCACTTCTACTTTTTCTCTGCGCTACAGAGTTCACATTGCCGCCTCGACTCCAGAAGGGAATTGAAGTAGCTGGCAACATGACTTACTCCAGTTATCTGATCCACTTTCCGCTGCAGCTACTTATTGTCTACGGCTTCGGAGTGCTTGATCGCTCGGTCCCCGTCCACAGCTCAATCTTCTTTTTGGCGTTTTTTTCGGCCACGTTCAGTTTGTCATACGTGGTCTATCGTTACTTCGAAGTTCCGGCGCAGAGACTGGTACGGCGCATCATCGCCTGACGCGGCGGATCGCAGAGTGAACCGCCCCGGGTTTTCAGGAGACTGGTTTAGTTGAGAACACCCACCACGGAGTGGGTATTCTGTGCCTCGCAATAGTGCGCCTCAAACTCCGCCGACGGCGGAACCTGTCAATGAGTTTGAGACACAGGGTGGGTGGGGTTTACTGAGCGACGTCGTCTGACGGTCGCGGTGTGGGGGGATTGATCCACGCGGCGGTCGGTAGCGCGCGTGGGGTGGGCAGACCATGGACAAAGCGTTCCGGACGCGCGGCGTAGGCGGCGGTGAGGACGTTAGCGCGCGCGGTGTTGCGCGCCTCGGCGAGCGCGTGATGCACGTCGTACGGCGTGTGCAGTCCGAGCCCGCTGTGGTGATGCTCGGTGTTGTACCAGCGAAAGAAATCGACGCAGTGCGCGCGCGCGTCTTCGAGCGAGCCAAAGCGCGTGGGGAAATCCCGGCGATACTTGAGTGTCTTGCACTGCGCTTCCGAGTACGGATTGTCGTTCGAGACGGAGGGGCGCGAATGCGACTTGGTCACGCCGAGATCGGCGAGCAGGTGCGCGACCGGCTGCGAGACCATCGACGATCCGCGATCCGCATGCAGGGTGAGTTGATTGGGCCCGATGCCTTCGCGCGCACAACAGGCGGCGATGAGTCGCTCCGCGAGGAGTGCCGATTCGCGCGGCGCGACCATCCAGCCCACGACGTTGCGACTGAACACGTCGAGGATCACGTACTGGTGATACCACGACCAGGTCGCCGGTCCTTTGAGTTTGGTGATATCCCAACTCCACAACTGATTCGGCGCGGTCGCGAGCAACTCGGGCGCGGTGTACACCGGGTGTCGCTGTTGCGCGCGCCGCTCTCGAATCTCGTCGTGCGCGGCTAAGAGCCGGTACATGGTGCGCTCGGCGCAGTGATACACGCCTTCATCCAGCAGCGTCGCATACACCTGGGCCGGCGCTAGGTCGACGAAGCGGTCCTCGTGCAGCACGTCGAGGATCCGTTGTTGTTCGACGGGCGCCAGCGCACGTGGTGGCGAGCGGCGGGGCACGGCGCACGTGGGCCGCTCGGCGCGTCGCCGCGCCCGATAGTACGTCGCCGGCGCGACCCCAAGGCTCGCACAGAGCCCGCGCAGGGACGTTGCCGCCCCATGCGTCGTGACCGTACTCACGAGCGCGTCTCGGTGGACTCGTCGTGCGGTGGCAGTGTCAGGCCCAAGAGCTGCGAGAACGTTTTGTGGGCGTCGATGATGAGCTCCGCACGCTCCGCGCGCGCGGTCGCCTTCGCCAACGCGCACTCCAGCTCGACGATCTGCGTTCGCGAGGGATCGACGGTCGACGGCGCGGGCCCGCGACGCTTGGTCGGGCCCTGCAAGTCGCCGCGTCGCTGCACCGCGCGCCACATGGCAAGATGCGACGAGTATAGGCCTTCCCGACGCAGGAGCGCACCGAGCTCGCCCGGCTTCGTGCACGCGTCAGCGGCGGCGAGGATCTGCAGTTTGTAGGTCGCGGTGAACTGGCGACGGGTCCGGGTCGGCGACACCCGGGTATCATGGAGAAGCAACGGAGAAACGGAAAGAGCGGACGACATGGGAACAGCCTCGATCACCCTCGTACACTAAACTCGGGATGGATCGGTGTCTCACTCATATTGGCAGAGAGGGCGGAACATAGCCCAGCGGTTCCAGCAACCGCTCTTGATTGAACCAAGCGAACCATTCCAGGGTCGCCATCTCGACGTCCCCGAACCCCCGCCACGGTCCGTCCCGATGGATCACCTCGGTCTTGAACTATCCGATGACCGTTTCGGCGAGCGCGTTATCGGAGGCATCGTCAACGCTGCCTCCGGAAGGCGGCCGGTGTACCGCCTGGAGACGTATTGGGCGGATTCAATCGGTCGTCGCAACACCGGGTTGTGCGACAGATTTTAGATGGTCGTTCAGCGCCTCTGCCGGCGTCTTCCATCCTAACGTTTTGCGCGGCCTATTGTTGAAAGCCAGTGCGACGGCTTGCAG
>NZ_JANPLK010000025.1 GCF_031426495.1 Gemmatimonas sp.
TCCTCCATCCCGTTCCTGATGACACGAATCTTCGAGACCGACCTGCGCGACGGACCGTCCACGCGCGCGATCCATGCGGGCCAGCGACCGGATGCGGTGAGTGGCGCGATCATGACGCCGCTGTACCTCACCAGCACGTACGTGCATGAGGAGTTCGGCGTGCATCGCGGTTACGAGTACGCCCGGGGCAAGAATCCGACGCGTGAAGCGCTGGAGCGGAATGTCGCCGCCCTCGAGGGGGCCACGCACGGTTTCGCCTTCGGCAGCGGCATGGGGTGCCTCACCAGCCTGATGATGCTCTTCCGCTCCGGTGACCACGTCATCGTCGGCGAGAACGTGTATGGCGGCACGTACCGGCTGTTCGACAAGCTGCTGCGCCAGTTCGGGCTCACCTTCACCTACGTCGACACGCGGGATCCGCAGCGCATCGCCGATGCCGTCACGGCGCAGACCCGCGCGGTGATGCTGGAAACGCCGACCAATCCGCTGATGCGGCTCACCGACCTCGCCGCTGCCGCCGACATCGCGCGGCGCGCCGGTGCGCTGACGATCGTCGACAACACCTTCGCGACGCCGATCTTCCAGCGTCCGCTGGAGCTGGGCGCTGATATCGTCTGGCATTCGACCACGAAGTACATCAACGGTCACTCTGATATGATCGGCGGCCTCGCCGTCGTTCTTGAGGATGAGCTGGCCGATCGGCTCCAATTCATCCTGAACGCGGCAGGCGCCGTCCCCGGCCCATTCGATGCCTGGCTGGCTCTTCGCGGAACCAAGACGCTTCCGCTTCGCATGAAGCAGCACGATCTCAACGGCCGGGCCGTGGGCGCTTGGCTGCTGGAGCGGCTGGGCGAAGACCGGGTGATCTATCCCGGCCTCGCGCACCACCCGCACCACGAGCTCGCCAAGAAGCAGATGAGCGGCTTCGGCGGCATGATGACGCTCGACCTCAAGACCATCGACAACGCCCGGAAATTCCTCGAGCGGGTGCGCGTGTTCTCGCTGGCCGAGTCGCTGGGCGGCGTAGAGAGTCTCACCAATCACCCGTTCAGCATGACCCACGGGTCGGTGCCGGCCGACATCAAGATTGCCATGGGACTGAACGACGGCATGGTCCGCCTCTCCTGCGGCATCGAAGACGCCGAGGATCTGATCGCCGATCTCGACGGGGCGCTGGAAGGGATCTGATCCCAATTCCCGCCTGCGTGGAACTTGAGCACCCTCCCGCCGTAGGGAGGGTGTCTCCAGCCCCCTGATTATGCCCGCCACACCGCTTACGCAGATCTCGTCGGTCACCTGGGAGCATCCGGCCGACCGAGCCGCCCTGCAGACGCTGCGCGCCCTCCCGGGATTTGACGAGGTCGTTCGCAAGATCGCCAGCGTCTTCGGCGAGCGCGGCGTCCGCAATCTCTTCCTCGGCGACGCCGTCCTGGTCGGTCCGACGCAGCGCCCCATGCTGCACGCGCTCTATCACGACGTGCTCCAGGCGCTCGACTGGCCAAATACCGGTCACCCGGTCCCCCAGTTGTACGTGGCGCAGAACCCGATCGCCAATGCCGGCGCGGTCGGCTTCGACCAGCCCTTCATCGTGATCAACTCGGGCGTGCTCGAGCTGCTCGAGCCGGAGGAGCAGCGCTTCATCCTGGCGCAGCAGCTTGGCCACATCATGACGGGGCGCACCACGTATCGCACGATTGCGTTGATTGTGCTCTTCTTCGGCATGAGCGCGCTGCCGCTGCTGGCGTCGATCGCGCTGCTGCCCTTTCAGCTCGCGCTGCTCGAGTGGTATCGCAAGTCGGAGCTCTCGGCCGACCGCGCTGGCATGCTCGGCACGCAGGACCCGCGCGCCAGCCTGATGACCTTCCTCAAGCTGGCGGGCGGTCGTGCCTACGGTGACACGATCGACCTCGACGCCTATCTCGCGCAGGCCGCCGAGTACGAAGTTGGCGGAACGGCATGGGACAACGTGATCAAAGCGCTGAACACGGCGCTCCGCGAACATCCGTTCCATACCGTCCGCGCCGGTGAGTTGCAGCGCTGGCAGCAGTCGGGGGACTACACACGCATCGTCGTTGGCGAGTACATCCGCCGCGGCAGTGAAGCCGAGCGTCCGTTGCGCGATGACCTGCGCGACGCGAAGGACTACTACGCCGAGAAGGCGAAGGCCGCGGCGGAAACCGTTGGCGACGTCATCAACCGCGCAGCCGATGCGTTCCGCGACGCGTTCAAGACGGCAGCCAGTGCGGCCAGCATGGGTGACGATATGCCGCCTCCGCCGCCGCCTGCTTCTCCGCCGCCACCGCCAGCTCCTGAACCGCCGGTTGGGGTGTGATTTGCTGGTTAGGTTGAACTGATGACGCAGAGAAGCAGAGGGGGCGGGGGCCGCCCAGAAAACCCAAATTTTTTATGGGGGCCCGGCGCCCCCAGACGCACAGGGGGGTAGGTTAAA
>NZ_JANPLK010000026.1 GCF_031426495.1 Gemmatimonas sp.
CCCGACGCGAGTGGTGTGATCATTTGGCTGGGGCTGGTGACCATCGTGTCGATGGCGGCGTGCGCGTGGCCGGCGATGCGGGCGATGCGCGTCCCCACGGCGGCGGCGCTGGCGTACGAGTGAGGGCTACGGCGTGCGTTGGTCTGGCTATTTCCGCCACGGCCCCAGCACCGCATCCATCTCACGTCGACTCCACGCGCTCTCCGTGCCCTTGCCGCCGGTGGCCCACTGCAGTCGCGCCCCATGCAGCGCGGCTTGCAGCGTGCGCGCGAGCTCGGGCACCGGCGTGTTCAACTTCAGCGCGCCGGTCGCCAACGCCTCGGAAAGGCGTTCTGCCATCCAACCTCGCTCGCCTTCGAACCACTTCGCGATGACGGGCACCAACGCGGGGTCGTCGGCCAACTGCAGGAAGAAACTGGCGAGGTGACGCAGATACGCCGCACGTTTCATGCTGTACGGACGCGTATGTCCGCTGAGCGCGAGCAGCGCTTGCATCGGATCGGCCTGGGTATCCACGAGCGCGCGCAGCATGTCCGGCTGCGCTGCCAATTGCTGCTGCATGAAGGCGGCGAACAGCCCCTGCTTCGATCCGAAGCGACGCATGAGCGCGGGCGCGGTGACGCCCAGCCGCTGGGCCACCAGGCCGAGCGTCACCCCATTGGGGCCGTGCTCCGCGATCGCGGCATCGAACGCGGCGAACACGTCGTGGTCGGAGACCAGGCGGGGACGGGACATGCTTGACAATAAGTAAATAGCCATTCACTATCAAGCACGAGTTAGTGTATGGCTATTTACAAACGAGGATCGTTATGCGGCGACTCACCGGACGGGTAGCGCTGGTAACCGGCGCGGCGAGAGGGATCGGGCTGGCGGTGGCGCGTCGTCTGGTGGACGAAGGGGCGGAGGTCGTGTTGACCGACCTCCGCGACGACGAGGGCGAGCGCGCGGCCAGCGCGCTCGGGGCCTGCGCCGTGTACCGGCATCTCGATGTGCGTGACGCGGCAGACTGGGCGCTCGTGATCGGCGAGTGCGTGCAACGGTATGGCCGACTCGATGTGCTCGTGAACAACGCCGGCATCACCGGATTCGAGTCGTACGCCGGCGCGCACGATCCGGAGCACGTGTCGCTCGAGGCGTGGCGCGCGGTGATGGCCACCAATCTCGAGGGGGTCATGCTGGGCTGCCAAGCAGCCATCGGGGCCATGCGCGCCGCGGGTGGTGGCAGCATCGTCAACATCGGCTCACGCTCTGGCGTGGTGGGTATCCCGGGCGCGGCGGCATATGCCGCGAGCAAAGCGGCGGTGCGGAATCACACCAAGTCGGTGGCCTTGTGGTGCGCCGAGCAAGACCTCGGGATTCGCTGCAATGTGGTGCAGCCGGCGGCGGTGCTGACGCCTCTGTGGGAGCCCATGTTGGGAACCGGCCCCGATCGCGCGGCGAACATCGCGGCGGCGGTTGCCGATGCGCCGCTGCGGAGGTTTGGCGCTCCGGAGGAAGTCGCGGCATTGGTGGCCTATCTCGCCAGCGATGAATCGGCGTACTGCACCGGCGGCGAGTTCAACATTGACGGCGGGCTACTGGCGGGTAGTGTGGCGGCGCCAGCGCGGGCAACACACTCGACATCTGATGTGTGATGCGCTAGCATCACAACATGCGAACCACCCTCGATATTGCCGATGATGTGCTCGCGGCGGCGAAGGAGCGCGCCAAGCGCGAGCACAAGTCCATGGGGCAGGTCGTCTCGGAGTTGATGCGACAAGCGCTGACCGCGCCTCGCGAGTCGTCGGGGCTCGCGCCGTCGGCGGTACACGAGCCGCCGGCCATCTACGGTGTGCAGCCCTTCGCGTCGCGCGGCGCGGTCGTGACCAATGACCTGATCGACCGACTCCGACAGGACGACGCATACTGATGCGCGCGTTGCTCGATGTGAACGTGCTGATCGCGCTGTTTGATGCGGATCACATCTCGCACCACGCCGCTGTCGGCTGGTTTTCGGCGAATGCGGTCAATGGCTGGGCCTCGTGTCCCATCACGCAGAACGGGTGTGTGCGAATCATGAGTCATCCGGGCTACCCCGGCGCACATGCCGTCGTGGACATCGTCGCGAAGCTGCGTCGTGCAAGCCTCGAGTCCGTTCATGAGTTTTGGGCTGACGACGTCAGCGTACTCGACGATCAGTTGATCGACACCACTCGCATTCACGGACCGCGGCAATTGACCGATGTCTACTTGCTGGCGCTTGCTGTGCGCCACGGCGGTGCACTGGTCACGTTCGACCGATCGATTGCCGTCGACGCCGTACGCGGGGCCTCCGCCGCCTCGTTGGTCGTGCTCTGACGATCTCGAGCGCGCGCTTGGCTTCCCACGGCGATGTGCGTCGGCGGGCACGGATGATGCTTAGAAGTGGCGCGCTCGATCCACTTCGCCCACTTCCCTCGAGGCATCACCATGGAACTCGCATCACTGCACGAGCTGTACGTTGAAGGACTTCGCGACCTGTACAGTGCCGAGCATCAGATCCTGAAGGCGTTGCCCAAGTTGCATAAAGGCGCGACCAATCCGAAAGTCAAAGACGCGTTCGCCACGCACCTCGCGCAGACCGAAGAGCATGTCCTTCGGCTGGAAGAGATCTTCACCGAGCTCGGTATCAGCCCGAAGGGAAAGCATTGTAAGGGTATGGAAGGGCTCGTGGCCGAAGGAGCCGATCTCCTCAAGGAAGATGCGAATCCCGAGGTGCTCGACGCTGGTCTGATCTCGAGTGCTCAGCATGTCGAGCACTACGAGATGGCCGGGTACGGCACCGCGCGTACGTATGCGCAGCTACTCGGCTTTTCGAAACAGGCTGAACTGCTGCAGCAGACGCTCGATGAAGAGCAGGCCACCGATCTGTTGTTGACCGAACTCGCGCTCTCTGTGAACGTCGATGCCATCGTGCCTGACGAGGAAGCAGCAGAGAAGTCGCGATGAGCAAGCTGTTACGCGGCGTCGCCGCCGGATGGGGCGCGAAAAAGCTCGGCGGTGGTTGCTTCTCCACGATCCTGATCTTCGCGCTGTTGTGGTGGCTGCTCGGCAGCTTTGATATTTTCCGCTAGACACGTGCTACGTCGACGTCAGATCCGCAGCACGCCGCGGAATCCTCGCGCGGCGTAGTACGACGAGGCGCCGTTGTGGTACACGAACACGGAGTCGTACCGACGATCACAGAAGAGGGCACCGCCGAGCTTGCGAATAGGGCTCGGCGTGCTGATCCAGCTCGACGTTTTGAGATCGAATTCGCCCAGCTGCTGAAGGGCGCGGTACTGCGCTTCCGTGAGTAGCTCGATGCCCATGTCGGCGGCCATCGCCATGGCGCTGGTGGCCGGTTTGTTCTCCTTCCGGGAGTCGAGCGCTCGCTGGTCGTAGCAGCAGCTCCGGCGACCGAATGGGCTTTCCGGCGCGCAATCGCAGAATGTGTATCCGGCGGACGTGTCGTCGATGCGCACCACATCAGGCTCGCCGCCGGTCTCCTCCATCTTGCGCAACGAGAGCAAGGCGGCGGGCTTGGCGTCGAGTCTGGCCAGCACGTCCGCCCACAAGACGCCGGGATGACGGTGCATGTGGCGCTCGAATCGCGCCTGCAGGGCGTGTAGAGGGGCGTCCCGCTCTTTTGCGTTCATGGTGTTTTTGGGGGCGTGTCGCTGTCCACTTTCGGTGAGCTGGCTGTCCTGAATCGAGGATACCGGACGACGCGGCGCAAGGAGGTGCGGCAGTCAAGTTGTTGTGATACAACGCACTTCGCCGCGCAACAGTTGAGGTACGAATCCTGCACCTCATGGCGAGCATGAGGTCCGTTCGTGTCCCTGCTGGTTCCCTTGTCGGAGCGGCACCATGTCCCGTGCTTCGTACGTCCCACTGCTGGCGCTGTCACTGGCCACCGCTGCTCCCCTCGCGCCGCTCACCGCGCAGGTCGTTGTGCCGCAGCTGAACACCACGTTCGACGCGACGCGGTATTCAGAGAGCCAGCTCGACAATCTGGTTGGTCCGATTGCCTTGTACCCGGACGCGCTGCTGGCGCAGGTACTGGTGGCCGCCACCTTTCCCGATCAGGTCGCGGACGCGGCACAGTGGGTCCGTGAGCACGGTACGGCTGCCATCGACGATCAGCCCTGGGATGTGAGCGTAAAATCGGTCGCCCATTATCAGTCGGCGCTCAACATGATGGCCGACAAGGGCGACTGGACAGCCACACTCGGTCGAGCGTACGCGTATCAGTCGAGCGAGGTCATGGCGGCCGTGCAGCGCATGCGTCGCCTGGCCGATACGCAGGGCAATTTGGTGACGACATCACAGCAGCAGGTGGTGCGCGAGTCGAACAATTATGTCATTGTGCCGGCGCAGCCGCGGGTGATCTACGTGCCGGTGTACGACCCCGTGCTGGTGTATACGCGACCGATTTTTGCCACCGGATTCTCCAGCCGGTATTGGTCGTTCGGTGTGGGTTTCCCCATCGGTGGCTGGCTGAACTACGATCTCGACTGGGGTCGCAGCTCGGTGTACTACAACGGCTGGGATGACCGGTATGTAGCGTGGGGCGGTGGATGGCGCGCGCGTTCGTGGCCGTTCATCCAGGTTACAAACATCTACATCAGCCCGCGCTACCGCGATGTGTACGTGAATCGCGACATCCGCTATCGCGTGGTCGATTACCGCAACGTGGATCGCTATGCCGGCTATCACCGCGACGTGTACTTCGACTCGCGTCGTGATGGCAATCGCGATGGATACCGCGATGGATACCGCGATGGACGCGGCGATGGACGCGGCGATGGACGCACGCGTGAGGTCACCAACGGCGTGAGCATCTACCGCACCGCGCAGCCGCGTTCGGAAGGCGGTTCGGCATCGCCGGAGGGATATCGCAACGGACTGCCGCAACGTGACGCGGACCGGCGCGACGAAGGTCGGAGTGACGCGACACGAGGTGATGCGAATCGTGGTGGATCGCGCGGCAACGGCGTGATGCTGGGGCAGCCGATGGCGACCGAACGTCGGCGAGAGCCGATGGCACCAACGGTGACGGCGGATACACGGTCGAGCGAGTCGCGTGGCAACGAGTCGGGTGGCAACGAGTCGCGTGGCAACGAGGCGCGTGGCAACGACGCACGTCGGGGCGAGGGCCGGGTCGAGCGTGCTCCGCAGCCACGTGGACCAGAGCGCGAGGCTCGGCAGGCGCCACCGCCGTCCGCACCGCAATCGGCACCGCAGGCCCGCTCGCCGGAGCCGCGCAGTGCTCCGACGCGTGCGGCGCAGCCAAGGAATCCGTCCGACGGCAACCGTGGCAGCCGCGAGCGCCGGGGACAGTAGCGGGGCTCTGCCACGCGCTCCGCTATCGCAGACGCGTTTGATATCCGTCGCCGACATACATGCGGGTCACCGCGCCGTTCTCCTCAACAAAGCGCACCACCTCTCCAATGGCGCTGCCGCCGCCGGGTGCCATGAGGCGAAAGCGGCCGCCACCGAGTGGCTCGAGGGAGGACGGCGTGCCGATGGTGGTCGACGTGGGCGAGATCATGGCCAGCTTGTCGTTCAGCAGCACCACCCGCGAGTCGCCCATCGCGCTGCGATACCACCCGGCAAAGCGCGCCCACGATGGATCCCACGCCACAGTCTGCGCTCGCGCTGGCGCGGCTTTCGCGACGGCCGCCCCGACCGTCGCGATGAGCTGCTCGGCGATCTGCCGCGGATCGGAGTCGTTGGTGTTCGTGAGGACAATGACGCCAACTTTGTCGTTCAGCTGAAAGAGCGTGTGTGTCGTATTGCCCGGATAGCCACCGCCGTGGCCGACCCAGGTGCGGTTGTCGACACGGATGAAGTCGAAGCCCAGCCCACTGCCACTCTGCCACGTTTCATCCACGGCCCGCACGCGATGCATCTCGCGCCATGAACCCGTGCTGAGAATCTGCGCGCCGGCGCGAGTGCCACGTCGGAACTGCGCCGAGACGAACTTCGCGAGATCGTCCACGTTCGATGACATGCCCGTGGCGGCCGCCATCCCGCGCGCGTCCACGAAGGGCAGCACATCGCGCGATCCGTCGGGCAGGCGACGCATGTACGGTACGGTAAGTCCCAACACATTCTGATCGACGCTGGTGGCGCTCATCCCGAGTGGCGTGAGCATTTGCTGCTGCACGTACGCCGCCCATTTCTGTCCGGTGATCTGCTCGACCACCAGCCCGGCCACGGCGAATGCCAGATTGGAATACTTCCATCGCACGTTCGGGGCGAACGCCGCCTGACGGTCGCTGTACAGTCGCTTGAGTTCCTCTTCCGTAGGGAAGTTGAAGGTCGTCCAGTGATCACCGGCCTCACGCTGCAATCCGGACGTGTGTGACAGCAGCTGTTCGATGGTGATGACGCCATCGTCATCACCCGCCGGCTTCGCCTTGAACCAGGGTAGATACTTCTCGACGGGATCGTCGAGTCGAATTTTCCCTTCTTCGCGCAGCTGCATGATCGCAATCGCCGCGAACATCTTGCTGTGCGACGCGATGCGGAATTTCACCTGCGGTGTCATGGGCACACGGTTCTTCACATCGGCGAAGCCGAAGCCTTGCGACCACACCAGCTGTTGGTCGTACACTACGCCCACGGCGACACCGGGTATCCCGCGGAAAGCGAGCTGTCCTTCCATCCATGCCGAGAAGAGCCGTTCGGCAGCGAGTACCTCGGCGTTCGTGGCCAGCGTGCCAGGCGCCGGTGCGATACTCTGTGTGTGCGCGTTCGGCGCGACCGTCAGTAGCGAGAAGAGGAACGCCGTGTAAATGCGAAAGTGATGACGAGTGGTCATGGTCGGCGATCGGAGAGAGGTGAAGTTTGAGACGTATTACGGCGGCGATGGGTGCCTACAACAGCAAATCGTTGCGCAACGCCGAGCGAAGCGCCCAGACGATGGCGCCCAAGACATTGGTGCGGCGCCAAAGCACGCGCGCCTCGCCCGTCGTGCCAAGTCGCAGGGTGCTCTCGGGTGGGAGAAGGACCCGCGCCTCGACTGTTCCCACGTGGCCTCCGATCGGCGATACGCTCGAGATCACGCCACGCATTGGTTGACCAACATCGTGTCGCCCGACATATCGGACCGTCTGGCCAACCCGGACGTCCATCGCACCGGCGCCACGGAGGTGAATGACGGCCTCGCGTTGCGCGGCATCGGTCAGGGTGAGCAACGTATCGCCGACCTGCACCGACCGCCCATTAAGCTGTTCCGGGCGTGGCGTGGCGACGGTACCGGCGATCGTCGCGGTCACGCGGAGGTCGCCAATGCGGCTGCGAGTTTCCGACGCCGATGCAGAAGCGGCTTCGACGCTCGCGCGCAGTACCTCGCTCGTACCGGTTGCCTGTCCGGCATCTGCTCGCGTGAGCTCGGCCGACAGCGAGTCGACTATCGCCTGTCGCATCACCTGCTCGCGATCGAGCATCGCGTCGCGCAACTGCAACACTGGCGCGCCGGCCGACAGCACATCGCCTTCGCGCACTGAGACCGAGGACACCACTCCGCTGGATGGCGCCGTCAGGACCAGGTGGGCGGTGGACGCTACGGTGAACGGTCCGTAAGCGGTGAGATGGCACGGAATGAGCCCCGCCACGAGCAGCAGCGAGATCGCGACAATGAGGCTCGTCCACCTTCGCGATCTGTGCGTACGGCGCGTCGTCCATGTGCGCCACGACGCGCGCCCGGCTGCAGCGACGGCGTGCAGAGGTGTACGCATCGCGAACAGCACCACGAGCACGATGAGGCCCGCCGCCGTTGCGCCGAGCAGGCCATTGACGAAGCTGACGACGCCCGATGCGAGTAAGAGCAGAAACCCGGTGGAATAGGCGAAGGCGCCAGCCCCGTATGCCACCAGGATGCGATGCTCCCGAGGCTCGAGCGCTGGTACCACGATGCTTTCGCGCAGCAGGTGTCGACGAGCCCAGATGCCGGCGTGCACTTGCGCGCGCTGGCGGAGGTTGGACATCTCCAGCCAATCGCCGAGCGCGAAGTAACCGTCAAGGGGAAGCAGCGGGTTCGAGTTGGTGAGGATATTGGCGATCCCTCCAATCAGCATCGCCGCGATCGCGATCTGGCCGATCACCGAGCCCGGCGTGAGCGTGAGCCACACGACCGCCATCACCGACGTGACGAAGAGCTCGATCCACGCACCGGCCGCCGTGACCCAGAGTCGAGCGCGCCGCTCAGGAAAGCTCCACGCGTCGTTCACATTGGCGTAGAACGCCGGCATGAAGAACAACAGCATGAACCCCATTTCGTGGACTTCGCCGCCGAAGTGCTTACAGGCGAAGGCATGGCCAAACTCGTGAATCGCCGTGAGCAGCGTGAACGTGCCAAGCAGCACGACGAACGACCACGGCGTGAGCGAGTCAAATGAAAATGACGCCGCAAGCTCAGCGGCATATGTCTCGCGTTGCGCAATGACGATGGCCAGGTACGCCAGGAACAGGGCGACGGACAGCACAACGAATGCCGGCGTGAAGCACCAGCGGAGACGAGGATACCAGCGGTTCAGTGCCGTGTCAGGATCCCCGAACGAAAAGCGCATCCGAAACAGCTCACCGCGCACCACCGAACGCGTTCGCTTCCGTTCGGCGCGCAATCGCTCGAGTTGCTGCGTCGTGCGCTCGAACAGCGTGCGCTCCAACAGGCCGAGCGCCGCGAGCTTGCGGGCAAATCCCTCCACCGTCGCTGCCGACACCTTGACGCCGTCGGCCACCAGTTGTTCGGCCACCTGCGCTGCCGAACGTGCGCCGTCGAACATCCGCATGACCCGCATCTCGACGGGTCGAAAGCGGAAGTAGGCGTGGGTGGACGGATCCTTGACCACGAAGCTCTGCTCATCGCGAAAGCGCTGCTCGACGATCGCGAGATCGGCTCTCAGTTGCGGCGCACTCATCGACGTGCCATTACCGTCAGGCTCGCGTTCAGCGGCGCGGGATCGCGAGCCGGTCGCCGACGGCGAGTCCGCTCACGATTTCGACGCGGTTGCCGGCGACGTCGACACCGATGGCCACTGGGCGCAGTACGGTACGGCCGCCTTCCATCACGAGCGCAAAGCCATCGCTCGCAATCGCCTTGCGTGGCGCCACGATGGTCCGGCGCCGCTCCCGTCCCAGCTGTGCCGTCACGCTTTCACCGGACAGGAAGCGTGGTGTCGCTGCCTGGAGAATGACTTCGCGGGTGGCACTCGCCGCGTCGTACGCCGGGGCCGCGAACACCACGCGCGCCTCGGCGCGGGCCGCGCCGCCGGTGCTGCCGCTTCCCACAATCGTCGCACGATCCCCCACGCGGACCTGCCTGGCCAGCGGATCGGTGACGCGGATCCGCACCAACTGCGGCGCGGTCTCCGCGACCCGAAACAAGGTGTCGCCCACGGCCACGAGTTGCTTCGGCTTCACGTACCGCGCACTGATCTTTCCCGCGAACGGGGCCACGACACGCGTCAGCTCCACGTCGCGCTCCGTCCTCCGCAACGTGAGCTCGGCATCCCGATACACGGCTTCAACGTGTTCGGAATCCTCCGTGGTGACGCCGCCCGTCGTCGCCAGTTCGCGGGAGCGCACGACGGCGCGACGTGCCTGGTCCACGGCCGACAGGGCGCGATCACGTTCGATGTCCTGCGCTTGCCGTTCGATCGACGCCAGCGGTGCGTCGCGCTGCACCGACGCGCCGAGATTCACGAAGAGCGAGTCGATGACACCGGCCGCGCGTGCGGCCACGACCACGTCGTGTTCGACGAACACCTGTCCGGTAAACGTGCGAGGCACATCGACCGTGGCGGTATCCACCAGCAGTCCTGTATCGGCTACGACCTGACGAGAACGGCCCGACGCCGGCTCTGTTCCGCCGCAGCCACTCAGCGCCCAGCCGAGCATGGCGACAGAGACGAGTGGCCCAACCCGCGTGCTGTTTACACCCACGACCACATCCTCCACCACAAGAGCCGCATGACACGTACGGGCGTGCGCAGTAATCGTTCCGCCAACGACGCCGGCGCCGTGAGCACGCGTGCATTCGCGCCCATACCGGGCTTGATCGCGCCGTCCGCATTCGGGACGAGCGCACGCACGGGGAAGTGCACCAGCGGCGCGTCGCTCGTCGAGCCGGAGGCTGAGGCAGACGCCGGAGTGCCGGCAGGCGAAGCCGGCTGGGGCAACGTGCCAATCCATGTAACGCGCCCCTCGATGGTCCGCTGCGGTAACGCATCGACACGAATGCGGACGATATCGCCTACGCGCACCCGAGCGATCTCCCGCTGCTCCACCGAAAACTCGAGATCCAGGGTATCCGTGCGGCCGAGCACCACGAACGCGTCGCCGGCACGGAGTTTGGTGTCGATGAGCAGTTCAGGACGCGCGGTGAGTACCGAGCCGGATACCGGTGCGCGCAACGTCAGCGTCTGCAGCGCTTCGTCGCGGACGGTGAGCGCGGCCCGTGCCGACGAGGCGCGGATGTCCTGCAGTCGTTGTCCGGCGGCGTCGCCGCGGCTCGCTGCCGCCCCGGCCTCGCGCTCGGCAGCACGTACGGTTGCCGCCGCGCTGAGGCGCGCCGCACGTGCCTCGATATCGCGCAGCTGCGCGAGCGGTGCGCCGGCGATTACCTCGCTGCCCTCGCGCACCAGCACTCGGTCAACGGTGCCGCTCACGAGCGGTCGAACGGTGGCAAACGACGTGGGGCGGAACACGGGCGTATCCGCCACCACGCGCAGCGGCCACTGCACCAGCGTCACCAAGGCCAGAGCAATTGCGGCACTTACGCCGGCGATGGTGCGACGACGAAGTGGGATGGCGAAGAACTCGGCCCGCTTGGCGCTGATCGCGCCAAGCGCCTCGGCCAACGGCACCTGGCTGTACAGCTTTGCGTTTCGAATCGCGACGGTGGCCTGGTTGGCCAGAATGCGCGCCAGCTCACGTTCGCGAACGCTCGCGAACTCGGCCGTCTTCGCTTCCAGCAGCAGGATGCCGACAATGCCTTCTTCGTCGCGGAGCGGCAGATACAGGCCGCTCTGCATTTCGACCTTGGCGAGTTCCGCATCGAAGAACTGCAGAAAGATGCGCTCGGTGTCCGAGCCGGGGGCTTCACGGTCCGAGAGGTAGAACATCTCGCCGGTCCCGGCGGCCCAGGCTGCGCGGAACGCGAGATCCTGCATCTCTTCCGCGTTCGAGTCGACGGCCGCTGCGCCAGCGACGGCGCGAATGTCGCATTTACCGTTTTCATACAACGCGAGCGCGCCGAGGTCGAAGCGAACCGCTTTCGCGGCAATGTTGACGACGGTTTGCAGCACGCGGTCGAGATCGAGCGACGAGCCGATTTCCCGACTGAGCTCCTCGACGAGCGTCAGATCACCTGAGCGATCGTTCGCTTTGATCCGCGCCGCGGTGCGTAGCGCCGACGCGGTGCTGTCGGCCAGCAGCGCCAGCAACGCCTGATCGGACGCGGCGAACGGTGACGCGTCGTCATGGGCGTCGCGCACTACGCGGAGGTACCCCACGGTGCGTCCGCCGCTGAGAACCGGCGCGGCCAGCGTGTGCGAGTGTGGAGCGACGGAATCCAGGGCCGTAAGCGGCACCGTCGATCCCCTCAGCGCCTCGGCACCGTGGCCGGTAGCCAGCTGACAGGTCGCCTGCTTCTCGGACGGAACCCAGAACGAGCCACTGTCGGCGCCGAGCGCGGTGCGTGCGGCATCAAGCGAGGTGGTCAGCAGTATCCGCTGGTCGAGCTCGCCGGACATGTCCAAAGCCGCCTGCACCAGGCCACGTAGGACGCCCTGCGACAGTTCCACGGCCGCCGGCGAAGATCCTGACGAACTGGCGCTAGGCTCCACTGCGGGCGGTTAGAGGCGAACGAGAGGGTCTGGTGACGCGGGAGAACTTGCCACCAGCGTGGAGCGTCCACAACCCAAACTGCACGTCTCAGCCCATCGAACGCACCGAAACGACAACGAGCCCGACCGGCGTGTGGCCGATCGGGCTCGTGCACCACCGGTCGCCGAGGGCGACGGGTGAAACCTCACTCGCGGATGATCATTGGTCGCGGGGCAATGCGCTCTTCGAGTTCCTGCGTGTTCAGCTCGATGGAGTCGGCGTCCTTGCCCGTGACCTGCTTGACCTGCTCCTTCTGGGTGTCCGTGAGGTCGATACGGACAATGTCGTTCTGCTTGTCGTTCGGATTCATGGTGTGCTCCGGAAGATGCTCAGAGGACTTCGTGAGACGCGAATTACGGGGCGATCATGCGGGGGGCGATACGCTCTTCGAGCTCCTGCGTGTTCAGCTCGATGGAGTCGGCGTCCTTTCCGATCGCCTGCTTCACCTGCGCCTTCTGCGGTTCCGTGAGGTCGATGCGGACGATGTCATTCTTGTTGTCGTTCGGATTCATGATGTGCTCCTGAAGTGGTAGGCGGTGAACTGCACGGGGCGAGTATGCTGGGCTTCCGTGAATTCATCGTGAAAGGGGTGTCGGCCGCCGTGAAGCGGCCATACGTTTGCCGGCGTGTAGGAGACTCTCTGACCCGGGTCCGGCATGTATCTCAAGTTGTGCGGCAGCATCGCGCTCTATAGCGGCGAGCAGCGCGTCGAGGTGGCCATTGCCGCGAAGTCACTCGCGCTGCTCGCGTTTCTTACGCTCGAGTTCGGCACTCACTCGCGCGACGAGCTGAGCAGTTTGCTCTGGGGGGAGTCGACCAACGACAAGGCGCGCGCTTCGTTGCGACAGGCGCTCAAGCAGCTGAAAGACGTGCTCGGCGAACGCCTCGCGCTTGATCGGTCGTCCGCCGCCCTGGCGACGCCGCTCGATTGTGACGTGCTGCAGTTCGGTCAATACGCCCGCGGCGACGATTCCCGTATGCTCGACGTCGATATCCCGCGTTTCCTGACTGGTCTCAGCCTGCGCGACGCGCCCGCCTTCGACGAGTGGGTGGAACGCCAGCGCGCGGTTTTGCTGCGGCCATTCCGGCGAGCACTGACGACCGCCGCGCGCGCCGCGCACGCCCAGCGCGATTGGCCGCACGCGCTGTCGCTCTCGACACGCTGGCAGTCCCTGGACCCGTTGTCCGATGACGCGGCGCATCTCCAGATCGATGTATTGCACCGCATGGGGGACCGCGACAATGCGCTCGCGGCGTATCGGGCCTACGCAGCCGCGCGGCAGCACGAGACGGGCCAGCTACCGGGGCTCGCCCTGCGCGAGCTGGCACTGCGAATTGAGCACACCCCGGCCCGTCCGACGCCGGTCGCTCCGCGTACGATTGCAGCCGGACACGCACTCATGCCCTCCTTCGAGGGACCACTGGTCGGCCGCGAGCAGCCGTGGGCGTCGCTCATGCGCGGCTGGCAGGCGGTGGCAGAAGGCGCGGGCGCGCTGGTGTTGGTCACTGGCGAGCAAGGGTCCGGAAAATCCAGGCTGCTGCTCGACTTCGCCCAGTTCGTGGTCAGTCAGGAGGCGACGCTCTTGCGGGGACGCGCCTACGAAGCCGGCGTCGACAGGCCGTTCGGGCCGATGCTCGACATCATTCGAGGCGCGATCGACGCCCCCGGCGCGGCGGGCACCGATGAAATGTGGTTGGCCGAGGTTGCGCGGGTGCTGCCCGACACTCGACGGAAATTCCCGTCGTTGCCCGACGCATCACGGTTGCCGACGGCATTTGGATCGCCGCCCCCTGGCTCCGCCTTGCCGGAAGCCGTGGCTCAGCTTTTTATCGCCATCGCGGAGGAATCACCGCTGGTGATCGTGCTCGATGACCTGCACTGGTGTGATGGCGACAGCTGTCAGCTGATGCTCTTCCTCGTGCAACGTCTCGCCGACGCACCTGTACTCTGGTGTTTTACCAAGGCGCTCGGCGCTACCGACCGTGACGCACCTGTCGCGCGACTCACGCGCGCGTTGCGGGCGGTGCCAAACGTGATTCGCGTCTCGCTCGAGCCGCTCACGCACGACGACGTCTGGCGACTGATCCGCAGCCTCGGGCGCGTGACGCACCCCGATGGGGCGCGGCGCCTGGCGTCCCGTGTGCACGAGGTGGCCGCTGGCAATCCGCTGTATGTCATCGAGCTGTTGAAGTCGTTGTTCGCCCGCGAGTGGCTCGCGGTGGATCAGCGCACGCAGGAGTGGATACACAGCGATACGATGAGCGGGGAGTTACTCGCCACCGAGGTATTCCCGGACCTGCGCGCGGCGGTGGCCGAGCGGGTCGCCGCGCTGCCGGACGAGCAACACGCGCTGTTGCTCACCATCGCGACCGCGGGCAGCCCGTGTCATACGAGTCTGCTCTCGTTCGTGCACGGCATCTCGCGGCTGCGGGCGGCCCACGTGTGCGATGCACTCGTCGAGCGCCGGCTGGTCATGGAAGCGGACGGCCACTACGTATGCGTGAACGGTATCATCGGACACGTGGTGCTCGAGGCCATGGGCACCTCGCGTCGCCGCGAAGTGCACCGCATGATCGCCATGGCGCTCACCGAGTCTGCGGCCAGCGTTCGGCGTGCACCCGAGCCTGGCGCGATTGCGCGGCATGCCGAAGCCGGCGGCGAGGCAGCGATGGCGCATGAGTACGCGCTGTTGGCGAGCGACGCGAGTGCGGCGAAGTCCGCGTGGGCGGATGCACTCGGGTGGCTCGATCTCGCGTCTGCGTGTGCGAGCACCGCAGACGAACGGAAAGCCGCCGATCAGGCGACCGCCAACATGTTGGCGATGGCGGGGCTGTCTTCGCCTCAGCGGCAGGCTCCCATCTCTCGCGCCACGCGAATCATCGGCGCCGACGATGTGGACCTTTCAGGTTCTGCGGCGCAGTACGCGTAAGCGCTGCACCACCCCCGGTGCCTCAACTCATGCACGGACCCACTGTGACCATGACCCCACGATTTCTTCGGGCCGCACTCCTCCTCGTTGCACTCTCCGGCGTCGCCGGGACTGCTCGCGCGCAGGGCAAGCCGCTTGGCGAGGTGTTGGTGCTCACCACCGGCGGCACGATCGCGAGTCGAACCATCGGCCCTATGACCGATGGACCGTCGCTGGTGCGCGGCATTCCGGAACTTGCGAAGGTGGCCACCATCCGAGTGGAAGAGGTGATGCGCGTGCCGTCGTCACAGGTCACGCCGGCCGACTGGCTGCGGCTCGGCAAGCGCGTGAACTCAGCATTCGCAACCGCACCGGCGCTGCGCGGCATCGTGGTCACGCACGGGACCGACACCATGGAGGAGACGGCGTTCTTTCTCAATCTTACCGTTCGTGACCCGCGGCCCGTGGTCGTCACCGGTGCGATGCGTGGAGCCGACGAGGTCTCGGCCGATGGGCCGGCGAATGTGCTGAACGGTGTGCGCGTCGCGATGACCGTGGAGGCGAAGGGCCACGGGGTTCTCGTGGTGTTGAACGAGGACATCGCCGCCGCGCGCGATGTGTGGAAGTCGGACAATCGCCGCGCGGATACGTTCGGCTCACCTCAGCGCGGCTATCTCGGTGCGGCCGATCCGGACACCGTGATTTTCTTCCGGCGCGCACTCCAGTCGCACACCGTTGCATCCGAATTCGATATCGCACGCATCGATTCGCTGGCGCGGGTCGAAATCGTGACGGATTATGCCGGATTCGACTCCACGGTGATGCACGCCGCAGTGCAGCGACGTCCGCGCGGCATCGTGCTCACAAGCTTCGCAGGAGGACGTCTAAGTGCGGGCGGTCGGGCGGCGGTGCGCATCGCCGCCGCGGCCAACATTCCCGTCGTCGTGGCGTCACGGGTTCCGGGTGGTCGGATCGTTGGTTCACCGCTTGGTGACATGCCAGTGGTCTTGGCGCGCGATCTCCCGGCGCACAAAGCGCGCGTGTTGCTGATGCTCGCTCTCACGCGCACCGCAGAGCGTGGCGCGCTGCAGCAGATCTTCGATCGCTACTGAACGGCGGCGTCCATCCGGCACGTACCGGCCAGCAGGCTGGATCAGTGCGTCAAGCCGTACACAATAAAATTCGTGGCGAACTTGTAGGCATCGTTGGAGAGGTTCACCGGAAACCACCCTTCGCCCGACCACTCCATGTAGTCACCGATGTCGTTGTTAAAACTGATCACGGCGAGCATCCGCTGACGGGGGTCGTTGCCCTCGTACACCGCATAGTATTCCGCGACAGCAGCCGTGGTGGCGGGATGATGCATCCCGTCCAGCTTCTTCAGCGCAAAGAACCCGTTGAAGATCGGGTGGGAGGCATCGAGCCGAAAGAACTTGACCTCGGGGAGTACCATGCGCATCGATCGCTCGAACACATCCCACTGACGCTGGTAGTAAAAGTCGTCCACGATCAGGAATCCGCCACGTTGCAGCCAGGTCCGGAGCCCCGTTGCCTCGGCCGCCGTTGGCACCCAGTACCCCGGCTCCGTCAGCCACGCGACCGTATGTCTCGCGAGACCCGGATCATCGAGCGTGTAGACATTGGTCTCCGTCTTCCGTAACGACATCGTGGTGAGATTGTCGAGGATGACGAGAAAATTGCGCTCCATTCGTGGATAGTCGACACCCCACGCCAAGCGGTAACCCTGTGTGTACCTGATACGCGCGAACGTATACCGACCGTCATACGGCGCGTTCGGCTCCAGACGCGCCGAGCGTTGTGACCACGCAACCGGCGCCAAGACACAGATGACGATCGCTGCACACACAGCGAGACTCCATCGGCGTCGTCGAAGTGTGTGCATGCTCTACCCGGGAACAGGAAACGTGCGATACGGGTGAAGGGTCTGCTACCGGTACTGCTCCATCAGCGACTGCAGCGCCGCATTTCCCGGGCACAGATCGGCGAACGGCAGATCTACCAGCGGCTGCGTCGTCGTCTTGGCCATCGCATGCATGTCCTGCCCGCTCTCGTCAATGAACAGCAGTCCGGTGGCCACTTCGTGCCGCAGCTGGCAGGCGCGCACGTGCGCGTAGGCCTGCTCACGGTCGGTCGGGTCGTAGCTGTCGGCCGTCTTGCGAAAGCGCACGGTGCTGCCGTCGTGCATGGCGACGACCGACACGTCGCTGTCGGTGTCGGGCGCCGTGATCTCGCGCCGCAACGGCACGAAGTCCGCCGCCGAAATCTCGACCTCATGCTCGCGCGTGAACTTGTAGCTCTTGGTAGACCCTTCGTGATCGTTGAAGGTGACGCATGGCGAGATCACGTCGATCAGTGCCAGGCCGTTGTGCGACAGACCGGCCTTGAGAATGGGCACCAGCTGCGCCTTGTCGCCCGAGAAGCTGCGGGCCACGAAGGTCGCACCCAGCGTGAGCGCCAGCAGTACGGGGTCGATGGGCTGCTGCATGTTGGCTTCGCCCTTCTTGGACGTCGAGCCGATATCGGCCGACGCCGAGAACTGTCCCTTGGTGAGGCCGTACACGCCATTGTTGTCGATCACGTACAGCATGCGCACGTTGCGACGGATCGCGTGCGACAGCTGGCCGAGGCCGATGCTGAGCGAGTCGCCGTCTCCCGAGATGCCGATGTAGGTGAGGTCACGATTGGCCGCGCTCGCACCCGAGGTGACTGACGGCATGCGGCCGTGCACGCTGTTGAAGCCGTGCGACTGCTTCATGAAATACGCGGTCGTCTTCGACGAGCAGCCGATGCCACTCATCTTGGCGGCGCGATGCGGCGGCAGCGACAGCTCCCAGAACGACTGCACGAGGGCCGCAGTCACGGAGTCGTGTCCACAGCCAGCGCACAGCGTAGACATCGCGCCTTCGTAATCGCGGACCGTGAAGCCCAGCGCGTTGCGCTGCAGTCCGGGGTGTCGGACCGGCGGTTTGGCAATGGACGTCATGCGGGCACCTCAGCGAAATGGTTCGCGATCGCGGTCACGACCACATTGGCAGTGAGCGGCATGCCGCCGTAGTCGAGCACGGGCGTCATGTGGTCGCGCGGCACACCGGTTTCGATCGCCAGCAGCGACCGGAGCTGCGCGTCGCGGTTCTGCTCCACCACGAAGACCGCATCGTGGGCGTCGATGAACTCGCGCACGCTGCTGTTGAACGGGAAGGCCTTGATCCGCATGTAGTCGGCCACGATCCCCTGGTCGCGCAGGCGATCGATAGCTTCGAGCACGGCCGCGTGGCAGCTGCCCAGCGAGACGATGCCGACATGCGCGTCGGGCTTCATATGGAATTCGGGATGGGGCACGACCGTTGCCGCCGTCGCGAACTTGCGCGTGAGACGATCGACGACTTCCTGGTACGCGTCGGAGTCTTCGGTGTAGGCGCCATGCTTATCGTGACCCGAGCCGCGCACGAAGTAGGCGCCGTTCGGATGCACGCCCGGCAGTGTGCGGGCTGCGATGCCGTCTCCATCCACATCGAGGTACCGCGAGAACTTCTTCACCTGCTCGAGCGCGGCGGCGTCGAGCACCTTGCCGCGATCGGGCTGATAGCCGTCATCCCACACCAGTCGCTTGCACATCCAGTCGTTCATGCCGATGTCGAGATCACTGGCTACGAACACCGGCGTCTGGAAACGCTCGGCCAGATCGAACGCCGTCGTACCGATGTAGAAGCACTCTTCCGGACTGCACGGGAACAGCACGATGTGCTTGGTGTCGCCATGCGAGGCGTAGGCGAGCGACATCAAGTCGCACTGTTGCGTGCGGGTGGGCATGCCGGTCGCCGGCCCCGTGCGCTGGATATCGTAGAAGACTGCAGGAATTTCCGTGTAGTACGCGAGGCCGATGAACTCCTGCATGAGCGAGATGCCGGGGCCCGATGTGTTCGTGAACGCGCGCGCCCCCGCCCAGCCGGCGCCGATTACGATGCCGGCGGCGGCCAGTTCGTCTTCCGCCTGAATGATGCAGTACTTGTGCAACCCCGTATCGGGCTCCACGCGGAAGCGCTCGCAAAACCCGCGGAACGCTTCCATGAGCGACGTGGACGGCGTGATCGGGTACCACGCACCGACCGTCGCGCCAGCGTAGACAGCGCCCAGGCCGGCGGCGGTGTTGCCGTCGATGAGAATGGAGTCGCCCGTGGCATCCATCTTCTCGAGATGGAAGGGCAGGGGACAGGCGAAGTGCTGCTTGGCGTAGTCGTAGCCCAGCCGGATGGCCGTGTTATTCGACTCGAGCAGCTTCTTCTTCTTGGAGAACTTCTCGATCAGCATCTGCCCGATGATGTCCATGTCGATCTCGAGCAGCGCCGCCAGCGCGCCGGCGTACACGATGTTGCGCAGCAGCGTGCGGTCGCGGTCACCGACGAAGGTGTCCACGCACATCTGACCGAACGGAATGCCGATGATCGTGATGCCTTCGCGCTCGAGCTCCGATTCCAGCGGCCACGACGAGTCGTACACCAGGTATCCGCCCGGGCGCACCGTCGCGACATCCTTGGCGTAGGTACTGGGATTGAGGGCGACCACGAGATCCACGTGCTGCGGACGCGCCGTATATCCGTCCTTGCTCACGCGCACTTCGTAGAACGTGGGCAGTCCCTGAATGTTCGACGGGAAGATATTCTTGCCCGTGACCGGGATGCCCATCCGGAAGATCGCCTGCATGAGCAGGCTGTTCGCGCTGGCCGAGCCGGTCCCGTTCACGGTCGCCATCTTGAAGGCGAAATCGTTGATGCCACTCATACGCGCACGCTCATGTCTGCACTCATACGCTCACCGGAACGACGGTGCCCGACGCGCTGAAGGCATAGGGCAATACGAGGGAGAATTTCTGCATGTCCCACGCGGCGGTGGGGCAACGTTCAGCGCAGAGGCCGCAATGCAGGCAGATGTCTTCGTCTTTCACCATGATGCGTTGTGTCTGCGGCAACGCGTCCGACACATACAAATCCTGGGAGAGGTTCTCCGCCGGCGCCTTGAGCCGCGTGCGGAGTTCTGCTTCGGTCTCGGCCACCGGCGCGATTGTGAGGCAGTTCACCGGACATACATCGATACACGCATCGCACTCGATGCACAGCTTCGCCGTAAAGTGTGTTTCGATATCGCAATTCAGGCAGCGCTGCACTTCGGTCGCGGTTTGCTCCGGAGTGTAGCCGAGCTCTACCTCTTCGCTGACGCTGGCGAATCGCTTCACGAGCTCGGCGTGCGACATCTGTGCACGCGGTGACGGGTTGAACTCGTTGCTGTACATCCACGAGTGCATGCCCATCTTCGTACTGATCAAGTGCATACCCTGCGCGGGGCGATTCGTGACATCCTCGCCGAGGCAGTGCTTGTGAATCGAGATCGCGGCCTGATGTCCGTGTTCGACGGCCCAGATGATATTCTGCGGTCCCCAGGCGGCGTCGCCACCGAAGAACACGTCGGGGCGCGACGACTGGAACGATGCCTTGTTCACCACCGGCATGTCCCACTGGTCGAATGTGATGCCGATATCGCGCTCGATCCACGGGAACGCGTTATCCTGACCGATCGCGAGGATGACGGTATCGCACGGCATGATGATCGTGTCGATCACGGTGCTGGTCTGACGTCCTTTCGACTCGCTCCACTCCAGCCGCTCAAACTCCATGCCGACCAGCTTGCCATCTTCGATCACGAACCGCTTCGGGGCGTGATTCTCGATGATGTGGATGCCTTCTTCCTCGGCGTCCTCGAGTTCCCACGGTGACGCCTTGAAGAACTTGCGTCCGCGGCGAGCGATCACGTTGGTGTTGGTGCCGCCCAGCCGGCGCGAGGTGCGGCAGCAGTCCATGGCGGTGTTGCCGACGCCGATGATCAGGACATTCTCGCCGATCGATTCGATGTGGCCGAAGTGGACGGAGCTGAGCCACTCGATGCCGATGTGGATCTGGTCGCGCACGGCCGGATCCCAGCGCCCGGGAATGTCGAGCTCCTTGCCCTTGGGCGCGCCGCTACCCACGAAGACCGCGTCGTACTGCTCATCGAGCAGGGTGCGGAGGCTTTCCACCGAGGTGTTGTACCGCACCTCGGCACCCATGTCGATGATGCACTGCGTCTCCTCGTTGAGCACCTGCTCGGGGAGTCGGAACGAGGGAATGTTCACGCGCATGAGGCCACCGGCCTGCGCGTTCTTCTCGTAGATCACGACCTCGTATCCGAGGGGGAGCAGGTCGTTGGCCACAGTGAGCGACGACGGGCCGGCGCCGATGAGCGCGACTCGCTTGCCATTGCGATCGGTGACCGGCTTCGGGAGATAGGCGCTGATGTCGTCGCGGAGATCGGCGGCGACACGCTTCAGGCGGCAAATGGCAACGGGCTTGCCGTCGACGCGGCCGCGTCGGCAGGCGGGCTCGCAGGGGCGGTCGCACGTTCTTCCAAGGATGCCCGGAAAAACATTGGACTCGCGGTTCAGCAAGTACGATTCCGTGTACCGACCCTGCGCAATCAGCCGGAGATACTCCGGGACATTGGTGTGCGCGGGACAAGCCCACTGACAGTCGACCACCTTGTGATAGTGGTCGGGCGTGCTGACATCCGTGTGCAAAGACATGGGGCGTCGCCTCGTAACAAGTCTATGCCGATATCGAGGAGACCTCCGACCCGGCGTAGGAAAATCGAATCTTCTCTGAGGAGTATGCGTCACGTTAGTCGTGTCCGCCATGCAAAACGTGGAGACTGCGCGTCGGGATCTGGGTGGACGTCGCGCTCGTCATTCCCGGTAGAGCGCGGCGATGGGACGTAATGGGGCGGGTCCGAATGCGGCCGCGGGCAAAAGGTGGCGAGATGCGTATGATCAAGGCTGAGCGGTTCGCCGGGCGGGGTGGCGAGATTGCGGCGCAGATCGTTCTGGCGATAGTGTTCGGTCGACAGCGGAGTCCTCGTCGCTGACCGGCGACCAGCACCCGCGTGGGTCGACACTCGGTTCTGTCCACTGCGAAGTCGAGGGCAATGCACTTGACGCACATCGTTCGGAGCGGGCGCTGCAGAGTCACCGTAACGGCATTCGTCGCCGCGCTTGTTCTGAGCGTACGTGGCGTGCTGGTAGTCGGCTCTGCAAACGCACAGGGCTCGAGCTTTGCCGTGCCGAAGGCCGTCGGTTACGTGAACGACTACGCGCACGTCCTCCCCGATTCCACGCGCCGCAGTATCGAGGATGCCCTGCTGCGTATCCGAAGTCGCACCGAGGGTGAGGTGGTAGTCGTGACGCGCGCGACGCTCGAGGGACTCGATGTGAGCGACATGGCGCGTCGCATCGGCAACGCGTGGGGCGTCGGCGCACGATCGGGACGTGCGCGGCAGGCGGGGACGATCGTGTTACTGATCCCGAAAGAGAGGTCGGCCGATGGGCGCGGCTACTGTCGCATCGAGCTTGGCGTCGGTGCGAACGCGTTCATCCCCGACTCGGCCGCCGCGTCGATCTGTATCGCGGCCACGCCGGCGTTCCGCGCACGCCGGTATGGCGAGGCCTTGCAGGGAATTGTGTCGGCACTTTCGAAACGGTACGATGCGGCGCTTCCGATCCTGGTCGACACGCTCCCGTCGGTGCAGTTGCCGCCGGCGCTCGACCGTGTGCTGCGCGACTACGAGCGCGCGTGGCGGACCCGCGATGTCGCGGCGCTGGTGGCGCTCTTCACTGACGACGGCTTCGTGTTGCAGCCCGGTCGCGCCCCGGCCCGTGGACGCGCTGCGTTGGCCCGCGTGTACGAGGGACAGGGCGGCGGCGCGTTGCGCCTCCGGGCGTTGGCGTACGCGCACGCCGACAGCGTTGGGTATATCATCGGCGCCTACAGCTACGGCAACGCGCCGGGCGACGAGGGCAAGTTCACGCTGACCTTGCGGCGGGCTCGCGACGGCCGCTGGTTGATCGCGTCCGACATGGACAACGGCAGCAAGCCACCGCGTTGAGGGGTCGATCGTCGCGGCGGTGACGTGCTGACCGCTCGCCGCGGTTTACGTGGCGTATCCCCTTCCGAACCGAGGAACGTCATGACCACGATTGCCAAGCTGTTGCCGATGATCGCCTTGGGATTTGCAGCCTGTCGCAGCGCCACCGAGGTCTCGTCCCCACTCGACATCTCGCTGTCGCTCAGCGCGACGTCGGCCGTGCAACCGGCAGAGATCGACGTTGAGGTCACGGTCGTGAACCGCGATTCCCGCGTGGTGCAGATCGCCGATCCGCGCAGCTATGCCTGTTTCCCGCCGTACCATGTCAGTGACGGGTTTGGCCGTACGGTCGAGCTGCCCGGCCGCATCTGCGCGGCGATTGCGTTTGCGCCGATTCAGCTCGCCCCCGGAGCGCGCGTCGTGATCCGTGATCGTTGGGCGCTCGACGCCAGCGATCGGGATCGCGGCTCGCGACCAGTCGATGCCGGACAGTACCAGGTGCGCGCACGGGTGTTCGGCGCCGAGCAGGAGCGCGTGAGCGCACCGATCACGGTCACGGTGCGCCCATGAGGCGTGCCGACTAGATCGCCTGCTCCCACTGCACGATTCCCGTTGCCGCCGATCCGACTTTCACGCGAAGTACGCCGCTCGGCAGGTTCGACGGGAGGAAGACGGTGAGCGCATTGCTCGACCCCGTCAACGTGCGATTCACCAGCGCGCCGGTGGTGAGCGTGATTTCGACCGGCGTGTCGCCCATCAGGATTGGTTCTGGACCCGCGCCCAACGCGCAGCCCGGCGTGACCAGCAGGTTAACCGAGGCCGGCGTGCTCCCGATAATGGGTGAGCTACTTTCGCGGAAGAACGCGCCCTCCAGTTTGGCCGAAGCGCCCATGACCACCGCGCGTGTGAGCGAGAGATGGGTGACGGCCACACCGGTGACGGCTTCCACCGAGCGAACCTCGACCTCGATCGGGCGTCCCGGCACACGTCCGGCCGTGATCTGGTCACTGACCTGTCCGTTGGCGTTCGTAATACCGACGCCGGCAAACAGGTCGGTGAACGTATTCATGGCGCGGAAACTCACTACCGTGCCAGCTGATGGCGTCGAGCGGCCACGTCGGTCGAGCGTCGTCACACTCACCGTGACCGGCGCGCTGGCGTTGCAGGCCATCGGCGTGCCGGTTTCGTTCACCAGCGCGAATCGGGGGGCCGCCACCGATGCGACCGGGGCCGTGGCGTCGCTGGCGGAGCAGGCGGCGAGCGCACAGGCCGACGCGGCGAGTACGGAGACAGTTGAAATCGGGCGCATGCGGGGGTAACTCCGGACCGAGGGATGTCGAGGGCCCTCGGCAACCGGTGTGTCGCCGATCGAGTCCCCCAGTCACTAATCGGAGTCTCGATGACGAACCCGACACCAGCATCGGCCCTAGACCAGGACCGCTGGTACACGCGCCCCGTGTTCTTCGTCGCCGACATCCACCGCGCGGCGCAGTACTACATCGAGCAACTGGGTTTTGCCAAGCAGTGGCTTACCGACAATGACGCGGCCACGGTATGTCAGGTGCATCGCGGTCAGTGCGAGATCATTCTCTGTGAAGCCGAGTCGCGCGTCGGGACGGGGCGATTGTTCATCGAGCTCACCGCCGTCGCGTTGGCGACGTTGCGACAGGAACTCGCATCGCGACACGTACCCATGGCCGACACCTGGTGGGGATACGACTCGCTACAGCTGCTCGATCCCGACGGCAACGAGCTGCTCTTTCCGGAGCCTGGCTACGCGTTGCGGCTCACGGCCACGGCAATCGATCGTCCACCAGAAACTGCGCCCGTTCGAACAGGTGCGTGTCGCGCACTCGCGTGAGGTCGCCGCGTGTGAAGTCCACCGCGTCTCGTGTGGCCGTACAATGCCAGCGCTCAAAGTGCTGCGGTGTGGCTTGATGAAACACGGCAGGTGAAAACGCTCCCACGTTCGTCCCGTGCTCGGCATCCCGGGCCGAGGGAAACCGGAACAGCTCGACCTGCGCGTCGCGCATGGCGCGGCCAAGTGTCTGAGACGACCGATACGAGACGGCCGATGAGATTTCGGCCGCATGATCCGAGAACGGCGGTGCCGCAAGATCGACCGCACGTGTGCCGCGCAGACGCACGGTGAAGCTCGTGAGCGCGGTGGTGACCGGCTCGAGCGCGGCATGTGTGCCCTCGAGAAAGAGCAGCCGGTAGTAGGCCACTTCGGCGAAGGCGGTGCGTTGTTGCTCGGAGCCGTACCAGATGCCGCGTTCGTGTCGCGTGCCGAAGCGTGAGCCATGACGCAGCGGCGGATACCGGAACGGCGTGAAGAGGAGGTAGTGCAAACGCGCCCCGACGGTGACCGGCGGCTTCACGCGATCGATAAGCTCCTCGAGCAACTCCTGCTCCGCGGCCGACGTCACCAGCTTGCGGGTCGAGACCTCGTGCTGCGATTCCACCACACGCCACGCGACCAGCCGTAGCGCGCGAAGCTCAGAGTCGCCCGCGCATTGCATCCAGATATTGGACGACATCCACCAGGCCCTCGATGGTTCGGATTCGCTCGGCGGGGACGCCGCTGAGATGATCGTTCGTGGCGTGCAGCCAGGCGCGCGCCTTGGCGTCGTCCCCGCCAACGAGTGCGTCGAGCGACCGGAAGAGCCGCACGAACATCAGGGCCAGCTCGCCTTCCTTGCTGGCCGGATCGACGCCGCGGCCGTTCTGCATGCGGGAGACCGAGGCCTCACTGACACCGATGACGGTGGCCAGGTGGCGACTGGTGAGCCCCAAACGTTCGGCGGCGGCGAGCGCCGCTTGGGCGATCACCGCCGCCGGATCGGGCTTGGTGCGGAGCGTGGTACGCGCTGGCATGTCTGAAAAAATATGTGCCTATTCTTGCAATTGCAAGCGCCTCAAGAGCCTATCCCTGCACGAACGCCAGCAAGTCCGCATTCAGCTGCGCCTTGTGGGTGTCGGTCAGCCCGTGTGGCGCACCTGGGTACACCTTGAGCGTGGACCCCTTCACGAGCTTGGCCGACGCGAGCCCGGCCGCACCGATCGGCACGACCTGATCGTCGTCGCCGTGCACGATCAGCGTGGGCATCGTGAACTTCTTGAGGTCTTCGGTGAAGTCCGTTTCAGAGAATGCCTTGATGCAGTCGTATGTACTCTTGTGGCCGGCGAGCATGCCCTGCATCCAGAACCACTCCATCGCGCCGGCCGAGGGCTTGGCGTCTGGGCGGTTGAATCCGAAGAACGGCCCACTGGCGAGTTCGCGATAGAACTGCGCGCGATCGGCGATCGACTCCGCGCGAATGCCGTCGAATACGGAAATAGGGAGACCGTCGGGATTCGCGTCGGTCTTGAGCATCAGCGGCGGTACGGCGGAGATGAGCGCGACCTGCGCGATGCGGCTGGTGCCGTGTCGTCCGACGTAGCGCGCGACTTCGCCTCCTCCCATGGAGAAGCCGACGAGCGTCACCTCGCGCAGGTCAAGCGCGTCGATGAGTTCGGCGAGATCATCGGCAAAGGTGTCCATGTCATTGCCCGTCCACGATTGACTCGAGCGGCCGTGTCCGCGCCGGTCGTGCGCGATGCAGCGGAAGCCATTGTCGGCGAGGTGCAGCATCTGCGCTTCCCAGCTATCGGCACTCAGCGGCCAGCCGTGACTGAATACGATCGGTCGCCCGGTGCCCCAGTCCTTGAAGTACATCGTGTTGCCGTCGCGGAGCGTGAGCAGGTTGCCCTTCAATGTCGGGGCGGTAACACTGGCACTCATCAGTCTGTCTCCAGAGGTGGGGTGGGTGCCACAGCGGCGCGCTGGTCACTCGCCAAATCGGACTGCAAGGAGTTGGCCAGCACACGCTGCGCTACTCCTGCTAGAGGCGGTCGAAACATTGTGCGGCCGCTGTCGCGGCGTTACGATCGTGCCGTGCGCTAGGACCGCAGGCGAACGCCGCTGTGCGTCTTCCCAGGTTGCTCTATTGGAGTCATTGCAATGCACGCACTGTCGTTGGGCGTGTCGCGGCCGATAGTACGGCGCGTCTCATGCCTCGTCGCATCGCTCGCACTGTTCTGTGCGCCACTGGTGGCCGATGCCCAGTCTGCCGCTCCGTTTCGCCTGTCGGCCGCGCCAATCCTGACGATTGGCGCCGAGGATAAAGGACCGGCGTATCAGCTGGATCGCGTGTATGGCGCCGTGCGCCTACCGGACGGACGGATCACGGTCGGCAACAGCTCCACGGGCGAACTGCGGCTGTATGACGCGCGCGGAACGTTTCTCACGTCGGCCAGTCGGCGTGGCGGCGGGCCGGGGGAGTTCGATGAGAACGAAGCGATCGTCCCGCGCGTGCACGGGGCTACGGTGGTGGCCAACGACATGTCGCATGCGCGGGTGAATCGCTATGACTTCTCTGGCAAAGTACTTCCGCAACTCACGCTCAAGTCTATTCCGGGAGCGGTGCAATCAGTCCTCGACGCCACCGCCGGTTCGCATCTGATCGCGCGTGCCACGGCGTCACCAAGACTGCAGGGCGCTCCGGGTCAGCGCATTTCGACCCGCTACCGATTCGCGGTGTACGACTCGACGGGCATGCAGCGCGCCGCCTTGTTCGAATTGCCGTCGCGTGAGCGCATGGTGCATGCGTTCGGCGGCTCGATGCGCTTTCCGTATATCCCGTTCTCGCCAGAGCCCATTGTGGCCGCGTCCACCGACAAGATCTATCTCATCCGGGATGGCACGCCGACGATCGAAGTGTGGTCGCTCGCCGCGAAGCGGATCGGCACGCTGACGTGGAACGCCCGGCCCATCGAGGTGCGTGACATCTGGACGCGGTGGCGACAGGCCGAACTCGACGCGGAGACGCGACAGACGAGCAAGCTGTTCTACGAGGACTTCCTGAGCGACCGGCTGCCGCTGCCACAATTCGTGCCGGTCGCGGAGGCCATGCACGTAGATCCTGCGGGCCGGCTCTGGATTGTGCGCACCCGCCTTCCCTGGGAGCCCGCGCGCCGCTGTGATGTTCTCGATCCCGCCGGTCGCTTCCTCGGCAGTGTCGCGCTCCCGCCCAACTTCACGATGCTGCAGGTTGGCGTGGACTTCCTGCTTGGCCGCGCGCGCGACGACGATGATGTGGAGCAGGTGCAGCTGTATCGCCTCACGCCCGTAGGTGCGCGTTAGCGCGCGAGGCTGCATGTTCGTCGGTGTATGATGCCGCGGTCCGTCGGGACTCGGCACACCATTCCACAGTGAGCCTTCATGTATCACGCATTGTTGATTTCGGTCGCCTCATTGTTGGTCGCACCAATTGTGCTGAACGAACCGGCGCCCGCCTCGGCACCGCGACCCTGTCGCGATCTGGTGGTCGCGGCGTTCGATACCACGGTAACGTGGCCCAGCGATGACTCCCTCGTGCAATTTCGGTTGGGAAGTCGCGGGCCGGAGTATCCCGCCGACCTTCGATCGGTCCGTGACGGCCGTGTGGTGGCGAGATTCGTCGTCGATACCAACGGACGAGTGGTGCAGGGGACTGCTATGATCGTGTCGGAGTCGCACCGCGGCTTCGGTCGATCTGTATGCCAATTTCTGGCGCAAGCCCAATTGAAGTCGCCGGTGGTCAATGGTCGAAAACTGACCGTCGAAGTGGCGGCAGCGCCATTCACGTTTCAGTTCGGCAGCCGGGACTAAGGAAACGCTACGGACGATGTCGTTCGCGTCTTGATTGACTGCATCTGTGTCTGATATCATCGCGGCCTGTACGGCCACTCGGGATAGCAACGGAAACGGGCGCCTCCTGTCTGACACGGATACGAACCGATAGGAACGGCTGCGAACGGATCTGGTCGGTGGCCACGACGGCGCTTTGGTCGTGGCGCACGTTTCAATCATTGAAAATGAACAGCGGTTGAGCCGCCGAGTCGGTCGCGCAACGACGAGCATCCGTTGCTATCTGTTCGCATCAGTTCGTATCCGTGTCAGGCCGGAAACGTGTGTTTCCGCTGTTATCCGTGGCCCTGGCTGAACAGCAATCGATCGTTCACACCGCCGGTTGCGCCGCCAGCCACGTGACATAGCTCGCGATCCCCGTGGCCACGTCGGCAAATACATGGTCGCAACCGGTAGCGCGCAGCTGCGTGAGATCGGCCTGCGTGAAGCACTGATACTTGCCTTTCAGCGCCTCGGGGAAGTCGATGTACTCGAGCAGGCCCTGCGCGATCAGGTCGGCGATGGGCAGTGCCGCCTCACCGCGTAGCGCGCGCACGGCGTTCACCGTGGCCACGGCGACGTCGTTGAAGGGCTGGGCGCGGCCGGTGCCGAGGTTGAAGATGCCACTCTGGTCGGGGTGCTCGAGGAACCAGAGGTTGACCGCGACCACGTCGTTCACGAACACGAAGTCGCGCGACTGCTCACCTGGTGCGTAACCGCCGTACTCGCCGAACAACCGAACCTTGCCGCTTTCGCGGAACTGATTGAAATGGTGGAACGCCACCGACGCCATGCGGGCTTTGTGCTGCTCGCGTGGGCCGTACACGTTGAAATAGCGAAAGCCCACCACCTGCGGCCCCACCTGGTGGCCGGCGTGCGGCAGCATGCGGCGTACGACGTTGTCGAAGAGCAGCTTGGAGTAGCCGTAGACATTGAGCGGCTGCTCGAACTCGGGCTCTTCGCGGAACGAGGCGCTCCCGCCGTAGGTCGCGGCCGAGGAAGCGTACAGCAGCCGGGTGCCCTGACGCTGGCAGGCGTCGAGCAGGTCCTTGGAGTTGCGATAGTTGTTGTCGAGCATGAACCGGCCGTTGTGCTCCATGGTATCGGAGCAGGCGCCCTCATGCAGCACGGCATCTACCTGGCCGAATTCGCCGCGCGCGAAGCGCTGGTAGAAGTCGGACTTGTCGAAGTAGTCGCTGATCTGCGCGCCGTTCAGGTTCCGGTACTTCTGGCCGTCGGTGAGATCGTCGACGGCGATCACATCATCGATGCCGATGGCGTTCAGTCCATGCACGATGTTGCTGCCGACCATGCCGGCAGCGCCTGTGACGACAACTTTCATCTTGACGGAAATCCTTCGCGAAGTGAAACCGGTACGGCAGATGGCGTGCCGTGAAGTATGGGCAACGTGGCGTGGCCACGCGACTCACGGTTCCAAACGCGTACGGTCGTCACCGCCGAACCGCTTCCGCAAATAGGCGCCCGGTCCTCGCGCCAGAAGCAGGAGGCCGGTCGCGGCAGCCGTACCGGCCAACGTCATGATGCCCAGAAACATCACGGGCGCCCCGATGGCCATCGCGATCCCGCCGAGCGCCAGGCCGGCCACTGCCCCCATGCCGGCGAAGGTCGGCATCGAGAGCTCGTCGAAGCGCTGACGCCGCGCCGCGATCATGAGGACGATCGCGAAGAGCACGCCGCCGATGAAGCCGGGGATCGCGAGCGTCTGCGGCCACATGTCCACACGCGACGCCATCGCGAGCTCGCCGGGGAGCAGGTTGTCGAGCAGCTCGATGACACCTCCCACACCGAACCCGATGGCGGCCCACAGCACCCCCATGCCCAGCGTGGCGCGGACCCGTTTCATCCAGTTCGGCATTACTTGGCCCGTGTCATGAGATCCCGCGCCAGACCGTCGGTGAGCCACAGATCGTCGACCGCTCGGCCGCCTTCGAGCTCCTGATGACCGTTCGCGCGTCGCGCCAGCCACAGCGACCCCGCGGCCGATGCGGCGCTGAGCAGGGTAACCGGCACCATGATGATGGCCGCGAGCGGCCAGCGCGAGCTGGATCCGAGTAACAGCGCCGACGTCGGGATCATGCTGAGCAGGAGACCACCGAGGGCGCCCCAGCCTGCGAAGCGGCGCACCGAGAGCTCGTCGAAGCGTCGCCGGCGTTCGCCGAGGCTCAGCACCACCGAGAAGAGCGCGCCGCCGAAGAAGCCCGGCACCGCCAACGCGGGTAGCGGCGCGTCGAAGACCGCGAAGAACGCGTCCCACGGCAACCACGGCAGCAGGAGGCTGCTGACGCCGATCAGCAGGCCGGCGAGGCCCCACCCAACGGCCCACAGCAGGGCCATCACGAGGGTGCCGCGCAAGCGTTTCAGCCATCGGCGCATGGAAGACTCCGGGGAATGGGGGACCAATCGGCGACCGTATTGCACTTTGTAATGTAAAGTACTTGACACATGCCGCAAGGGTGCTGATACTAGTCGTATGGCTGCCCCGTTGTCGGACCCGCCCGCGCTTCATGACCGCGCCCTACAAGACCTGTCGTTCATCAGGCGCACCATGGAGGGCGCGGCGTCATTCACCGACGTGCCGGGGTGGGGACTCGTGTGGGTGGGTGCCGTGGCAGTTGTGGCCGCGGCGATGGCCCACCGGCAACCAGACCCGCAGCGGTGGCTGGCCGTGTGGATGGCTGCCGCCGCGATCGCCGCATCGATCGGCGGCGCGGCGATGTACGCCAAGATGCGGAAACGCGTCGGTAACGGCAGCGCGCGCCTGCTCAGCGTCCCGGCCCGGAAATTTCTGTTCAGCTTCTGGCCCGCGATCCTCGCCGGTGCCGTACTCACGTTCGCGCTCGTCGATCCATACGCACCGGGCATTCAACCGCATCTGACCGCGCGCGTGCTCCCCGGTCTTTGGTTGTTGCTGTACGGCATGGGCGTCACCACGGCCGGTACGTTCTCCGTCCGGGCCGTGCCGCTGATGGGTTTCGGATTCATCACACTCGGCGTGCTCGCGCTCTTCGTGCCCGCCGCCGACGGAGATCTCATGATGGCGCTCGGCTTTGGCATACTGCACCTGGTGTTCGGCGTCCGCATCGCGCGGAGGCACGGTGGATAAGCGTGCTGGCAGTGCCGCGCGCGCCCGTCGTGACGAACCACCTCGCGAACCGCGTGACGAGGGAACGCCCTTGAAGGCCATCGACGGAGACGCGTTGACGCCGATGGCGCTCGATCGTCTCATCCACGAGCGGGTCCGCCTGGCGATCGTGAGTGCGCTCGCCGTGCATGCATCGCTCACGTTCAACGAACTCAAGGCGCTGCTCGAGACATCGGATGGCAACGTGTCGGTGCACGCCCGGAAGCTTGAAGACGCCGGCTACATCACGTGCACGAAGGGCTTTGACGGGCGCGTACCGCGCACCGAGTACCAACTTGCGGCCGCCGGTCGCGCCGCGCTCGAGCGGTATCTGTCGCATATGGAAGCGCTGATCAAGCGCGTGGGAGGCGCATGACGCGTGTACCGCAACATCTGGCGTTGATCATGGACGGCAACGGCCGTTGGGCCACTGGCAAAGGACGTCCGCGCTGGATGGGACACGCGCGTGGCGCGCAGACCGCGCGCGAAGTCGTGTCTTACTGCGCGCAGCGCGGCGTGGAGCAACTCACGCTGTACGCGTTCTCCAGCGACAACTGGAAGCGTCCGGCGGACGAAGTGGGCTTTCTGTTCGATCTGTTCGCGTCGCACCTCGAGCGTCAGCTGGCCAAGCTGCTCAAGCACGGCATTCGCTTGTCGGTGATCGGCCGGCGCGATCGCCTGCCGCGCGCGTTGTGCGAGGCGATCGAAGCGACCGAAGCCCGGACGGCACACGGGAGCCGCATGCATCTGCGCGTGGCCGTGGACTACTCGAGCCGCGCAGCGATTCACGAAGCGTTCGCGATGGCCGAAGGGCGTGGCGATGCGCTGGAGAGCACGAACATCCTGCCGCCGGTCGACCTCGTGCTGCGGACCGGCGGCGAACGGCGGTTGTCCGACTTTCTGCTCTGGGAAAGCGCGTACGCCGAACTGGCGTTTCTCGACGTGAACTTTCCCGATCTCTCCACCGCCGATCTCGACGCGGTGTTTGCGGACTATGCGAAGCGGGAACGGCGCTACGGTGCCGTCCCCGCACCCGTGGAGGTCAGCGCTCCGACGATCCCAGTGATTTCGGCGCACCGCTGATCACATCCGGCAACGCCGCCGCCACGGCGCGCATTTCGTCGGGCGTACCGATCGAGATGCGCGCCCAGTCGGTGTACGGCGGAAACGCTCGGCCAATCATGAAGCCCTTGGCGAGCATCGCCTTCTGCACCTGTTCCACCGGCATGCCGGCGTGGAAGAACACGAAGTTGGTCTGCGAATCGGTCATCTTGCGTCCCATCTTGGCGATCGCCGTCTTCATGATCTCGCGGCCTTCGTTGTTGCGCTGCTTGCACATCGCCTGAAACGCAGTGTCTTGAATCGACGCGGCCGCGCCGAGGGCACCGAACACACCGGGCGCACTCGTGCTGAGCGGCTGCAGTCGGGCAATGATATCAGGACGCGCGATCACAAACGCGGTGCGCAGGCCGGCGAGGCCGTGGATCTTGGACCCGGTGCGCGAGATGATCACGTTCTCGCCCTTCTTCACCATGTCCACGAGCGACGTGTACGACGGGTCGGTCACGAAATCGTGGTACGCTTCATCGACCAGCACCATCGAACGACGCGAGGCGTTGCTCACGAACGTGCGCAGCTTTGCGTTGTCGGTGACGTTCGCGGTGGGATTGTTCGGGTTGCACACGAACGTGAGATCGACCGCCTGCGTGAGACGACGGTCCATGGTGTCGAGGTCATGCGTGAGATCCGCCGCGAGCGGCACCTTGTGCACCTTGATGCCGAGCGACTCAGCGTAGCGCGGCAATCCCTCGTACGTGGGCCAGGCGGTGAGCACTTCGCCTTTCATGCCGTAGGCAAGACAGACGATGCTCAGCAGCTCGCTCGAGCCAGCGACGATCATGATGTGATCAACCGGCACGCCCACGGAATCGGCGTACACCTGCTTGAGACTCGGGAGCGACGGCGCCCCGTACCAGGCGTGCTGCTTCCAACCGGCCTCGATCGCCTTGCGGGCGCTCGGTGCCATGCCGTACGGGTTCTCATTGGAGGCGAGGCGAATGGGCCCGTCGGCACGACGGGCTGCGCCGACCATTTGCTCATGCGCGGCGAAGCCGGCCGCCGTTGTCTGCCCGTCAATCACGTGGGTGACGTCGCTTTCCAGCGCCGGGAGCACTGAGGGCGTCAGTGATCCGGTGGCCATGGCTCCACCGGCCACGAGACCCGAGGACTTGAGCCACTGGCGGCGGGAGAGCGGCGATGGCGTGAACGGCGTCATGAGCAGGTCCTCTGGTTGTGGTGGCGCGGCGAGCACAACGGAGACTCCACGGGGCCGGACAGAGGCGGACACGCTCCGAGCCAACCACCCCATATTGTACGACATTCCGGGCGATTCTGCATTGCCGGAATGCCGGCCGGTACCGGCCAGTCCTTACCCTCAGGCAGACGGAGCGTCGGAATGCGTTCATCCCGGGCACGGCATCGGGTGGTTCTCGCCAGCACGCTGCTCCTGGCACTGACCGCGGCCTGTACCGCTGGCGACCGTGGTGCCTCGGTGCCCGCTACCGCGACCGCGACCGCTCCAACGCGACGTCCCAACATCGTGTTCATCCTGCTCGACGATGTCCGCTATGACGACATGGTCGACCACCCGTTCGTGGATCTGCCGAACTTGAAGCGGCTGGCCACCGAAGGCGCCTCATTCCGACGCTTCTTCACCTCGGCACCGCTCTGCTCGCCCAGTCGCGCCGTGTTCATGACGGGGCAGTACCCGTTCCACAACGGCATCGTCGACAACGGTGAGCGCGCCGAGCTCAGTCACCAGCTCGTCACCTTTCCCAAGTTGTTGCAGGACGCCGGCTATCACACCGGCTTCTTCGGCAAATGGCATATGGGGCATGAGGATGATTCGCCACGGCCCGGCTTCGATCGCTGGGTGAGCTTCGTCGGGCAGGGCGTCTACTTCGACCCGACGCTGAACGTGGACGGCGTGGTGGCCGGCGTGAAAGGCTACATGACAGATATTCTGACCGCGCATGCGGTGTCGTTCATCAAGGCCGCGCCGGCCGACACGCCGTTTCTGGCGTTCATCGCACAGAAGGCGGCGCACCCGGAGATCTATCCGAATCAGGTGCGCTCCTTCCCGCCGGCGCCCGGCGACGAAGGCGCGTTTGCCCACGATTCGATTCCGCACGACATCAGCTGGCGCGCGCCGTTAACCGGCAAGCCGGCGCTCCAGCGCCCGGTCGATGCCAACGATCTGCGCAGTCCGAAAGGCGGGCTACCTGACAAGTACGTGCGCGATCGACTGCGCATGTTGCTCGCGGTCGATCGCGGCATCGGTGTGGTGATCAAGGCGCTGGAAGCGAAGGGCGTGCTCGACGAAACGGTGTTCATCGTGACCAGCGATCAAGGCTTTTTCTATGGCGAGTTCGGGTTGGCGCAGGAACGTCGGTTGGCGTACGAGCCGAGTACGCACATTCCGCTCATCGTGCGCTACCCGGGCGTCGTTCCTGCCGGCGTGAAGCCGAATGCGCTGGCCAGCAACGTGGACATCGCGCCGACGGTGCTCGAACTGGGCGGCGCGACCATACCGGCCACGATGGATGGGCGCTCGCTGCTACGCGCCCTGCGCAATGATTCCTCGACCATTCGCGACGAGCTGCTGATCGAGTACTACTCCGATACGGAATTCCCACGCATCAAGGGCATGGGATACAAGGCCGTGCGCACGGATCGCTACAAGTTCATCCGCTACGACGAGCTAAAGGGAATGGACGAACTGTACGACCTGCAGGCAGATCCGCATGAGTTGCGGAACCTGCTCCCTGATAGCGCACCGCCTGGCCTACGCGACGAGCTGTCGGCGCGAGTGGACCGGTTACTGAAACGGCCCGCCGGCAAGCCGACGCCGTAACGGGCGTCAGCTCACCGCGCGTTCAGTCGTTGCTGCACCATGCGGCGCAGCGTGCCGTCCTCGAGATACCGGCGCAGATACTTTCCGGGGCAGCCGGTCTCGGCGTAGTTGTAGTGGCCACCAATGCGATCGATGGGCAGGTTGTTGGCTTTCAACGCCCACGCCATCAAATCGGCGATGGCCTCCAGCTGCCCGACACTCGGTTCCTGCACGTCGTAGTTGCCGATCATGCTGATGAGAAAGTGTCCGCCGGGATCGTAGGTGGTGTTGGTCTCGCCCTGAAAGTGCCAGTCTCGTCCCTCGAACACGCGTCCGTCGAGGTCGAGCAGAAAGTGATAGGGCACATCCCACCAGTTGCGATCGCTGGCGCCCCATGACTGCAGGTTGCGCAGTCGCTGGGCCGGGTCATCGGCCCGCGTGAGCGGCTTGCTGTCGCCGGTGTGATGCAGCGTGACGTGCGAGATGGCGTGCGGAATGCGCAATCGCATATCGGCGCCACCGGCGATACTGGCATTGGCAATAGTGGCGGGCAATGACGCGATCGTAGCCACCTCGAGGGCGACCAGTCCGGCGCCGAGTTCACCGGGGCCGTAGATCGCGACGACGGCGCGGTGAAAGCCGCGCCAGTTGAACGCCGAACCCTCGCGCACCACGCGTTCCTCGCTCGCACCGTTGGTGGCGAGCCTCACGCGCGCTACGTCGACGGGCTTCTCGCCACTCGAGTCGACCAGGGTTTGCAGCACAGTGACCGTGAGCTCGCGAAACGAGAGTGAGTCGCCGGCCTTCTTGTTGCGGCGCGCTGCATCGGCGGGGATGCCGAGCGGCGGCTTCGCCTGCCACACGCTGTGGGGGATGACCGACGGTGGCCCCGCGGGTTGAGCAACGAGGGCCGTCGCCCAGACGAGCGAACACAGGCCGACAAGCGGCAGTCGTGGAAATCGCATGCTGTCGAATATGGGGGTTTCCCGGTAGCTTCGCGCATATGACCCGTCGCCGCGGGACCGCCCGCGACTTCACCGTGGTATTGGAGACCAGTGTATGACGCTGCAGCGCCTGATCGGTTCCTCTTTGGCGATCGCCATCTTCGTCGCCGCGCCGGCTGGCGCACAAACGCCCGCGCAGCATGACAGTGCGGTCCGCGCGGTGGCACGAAGCGGCGGGCTCCCGCTGGCTACGCCGCGTACACTCCGATTCACGACCGACGAAGCGTCGTGGATGTCCCTCGACGTGTCGCCCGACGGGAAGACGATCGCTTTCGACATTCTGGGCGACCTGTATACGCTACCGATTGCGGGGGGAACGGCGACCCGCATTACCAGCGGCACTGGCTGGGATCAACAGCCCCGCTTCTCGCCCGACGGCAAGCACCTCGTGTTCGTGAGCGACCGGAACGGGTCGAAGAACGTGTGGATCGCAAACGCCGACGGATCGAAGCCGCGTCTGATCACGCGCAGTGAGCGGATCAACTTCGCCTCGCCGATCTGGTCGGCCGACGGGCAGTACATCATCGCGACACGCGTGGGGCAGTTGTGGATGTTCAACACGAGTGGTGGCTCGGGTGTGCAGCTGACCGGACTGCGCGCCGAGGGGGCTGCTGCGCCCACGGGTGCAGTGCCCTCGCATCTGGCCGCCGCGCCGTCGGGCGATGCGCGCTACCTGTGGGTGAACGTGAGTGGCGGCGTACCGGCAACACTGGCGAGCGCCTTGCACGACGATCACGCGTCCTCGGCGCGTGAAGAGTTGGAGGAGCACGAGGCGCGCAGCAATGCGCGTCGGGTGGGGCAGTATCAGATCGCGCAATTCGAACGCAGCTCGGGGCGTACATTGGTGCGCACCAACGAGGTGGAGGGAGCGTTTCGTCCGGTGGCGAGTCCCGACGGCAAATGGCTGGTGTATGCCACCCGCTATGATGCGCGCGGCGCGCTCAAGCTCCGCGATCTAAGCACCGGCGCTGAACGGTGGCTGGTGATGGATGTGCAGCGCGACAACTCGCAGGGCGGTGGCGGCAACGATCGCGATCTGTATCCGGCGTCGGCTTTCACGCCCGATTCGAAAGCGCTGATCACGAGCTACAACGGAAAGATCTGGCGCGTCGAGGTGCCTTCGGGCGCGGTCACCGCGGTGCCGTTCACGGCGCAGGTGGATCAGCAAATGGGCGCGCTCGCGAAGTTCGAGTACCCCGTGAACGATTCGACATTGGTGGTCACGCAGATCCGTGGTGCGCGTCCGTCGCCGAACGGTCGCACGCTCGCCTTCACGGCGCTCGACCGCGTGTATGCCGGTGACATCGATTCAACGGCACAGCTCCGTAATCCGCGACGCCTGACCACCGGTACCACGGTGGAGCATGCACCGGTGTGGTCACCGGATGGTCGCTACCTCGCGTACGTCACGTGGAGTGATACGGTGGGTGGGCATATCTATCGGGTGCGCGCCGACGGCAGCGCACCGGCCGAGCGACTCACGCGCGCGGCGGCGTTCTACGACAAGATTGCGTACACGAAGGACGGATCACGCATCATGGCGGTGCGCGGGTCGCGCTTCAGTCGACTGCGGCAGTTCGAGGATTTCGGCAACATCGCGAACGGCGAACTGGAATACATCTCGATCCCAGCGAGTGGCGGCGAGGTCACGCGCATCGCCTGGACGGGCAGCGGGCAGTCGCAGCAGGGACGCAACGTGCCGCATGTGGGTCCGGACAGTACGCGGCTGTACGTGTGGGCAGGCAACGAAGGACTGGTGTCGATGCGCTTCGACGGATCCGATCGCAAGATCGTGGTTCGCGTCGCGGGTCCGCCACCGCCGGCGCAGCCCCTGCCGCCGGGCGCGACGCCGCCACCACCGCAGGCTCCTGACGAAGTCGTGCTGTCACCGGA